>CAZPWV010000012.1:1007-1760 GCA_964590825.1 uncultured Rhodobacter sp.
GTTATGATCTGCGGCTGGACAGCGCGGCGGCAACGCTGGCCCTTGATCGCTTTGTCTCGGTGCGCCAGGCCTCGGGCGAGGATTGGCGCGGGGTGGCGCTGACGCTGTCCACCGCGCGGCCCGCAGACCGTTCGGACCCCTCCGAACTCTGGCCCGATTACCGCCGCATCGGCCCGCCCGAAGAGATGCTTCCGGTGCCGAAATCCGCCGGGCGGATGGCCAGCGAATCCGATTTCATCGCCATGGCCGAGCCCGCCGCCGCGCCGGTGGCCGAAGCGATGACGATGGAGATCCTGGGCGAAACCGTGACCTATGTTTACCCCAGCCCGGTCGATATCCGCGACGGGGTGGAGAACCTGCGGCTGAAACTCGACCGGCTGGACCGGCCGGTGACGGTGCTGGCCGAGGCGGTGCCGATGCTCGATGAAACCGCCTTCCGCGTGGTGGAAGGGGTGAACGCCGGAGCCGAGGCGATCTTGCCGGGCGAGGCGGTGCTGTGGCTCGATGGCGCGGTGGTCGGGGGCACGTCGCTGGGGCTGATTGCGGCGGGCGACAAACTGCGCTTCGGCTTTGGTGCCATCGACGGGCTGCGGCTCAAGCGCGTGGTGCCGAGCGCCAACGAAGGCGACCGGGGGATCATCTCGCGTTCGAACGAGCGCAGCGAAGTGGCTGAAATAACTGTGGAAAACCTGACAGGGCGAGATTGGCCGATGCGCGTGATCGACCGTGTGCCCTATGCCGATCAGGAAGATC
>CAZPWV010000012.1:1770-18969 GCA_964590825.1 uncultured Rhodobacter sp.
CCGCGCGAAAGCACCGCCGATTACGATGACAAGCGCGGCCTGCTGGCCTGGGAATTCGCGCTTGCCGCTGGCGCCAGGCAGGTCATCCGGCTGGAAACCACGCTGCGCTGGCCCTCGGGGCAGGTGCTGCGCTGAGGCCTGGCCGGGCGGTGCCGCTCAGGTCTCGGCTGGGGTGAACCGGCGGCCGAGAACCGGCACCGAGACCGCGCGGAAGGCCGCCCCATGGCCGCCTTCCGCCCGCGGCCTGACCAGATCACCGCGGCCAGCCTTCGGCGCCAGAACACGAGTTCAGGGACGGGCGCCAGAGCACGGGGCGCCAGAGCATGGGGCCAGAGCACGGGGCGCAAGGCTTGGGGGACGGGCCGGGCTGCGAGCCCGGGCAAGATCACGGCGCCAGAGCGCAGACCCCGGTCTTCGGGGGAGCGGAGGGAGGCGTGGACCGGGCCGGGGCTGCCGACAGGGCCACCGCGTCAAAGGGCAGGCCCAGAGGCGCGGCTCGATAGATGGTTCCATACGCCGCACCCCAAGCACCGGGCAAGACCACGGCGCCAGAGCACGGGGCGCAACGCTTGGGGGACGCAGCGCTTGATGGGCGCAGCGCTTGATGGGCGCTGCATCGGGGCGCGAACACCGGTTGGGGTGTGGCGGATCAAGGCTCCGGTGCTGCTCGCGCCGGTGCGGATTATGGGTCATGGCCCCCGACCGGGGGCTTTCTGCCCCACGGTCAGGTGCCCCCCGGCTTGCGCCGGGGCAAGTGACGCCGCCGTTCTGGCGGTGTGGCAAGGCGCCTTCAGGCGGCCCGCCCCGAGTTTCGCCCCACCTCGCGCGTGCTGGTGCGCGGCGTGGACAGGCCCGCGCGGCGCGACAGCGCACCGGGGAAGGGGGCGCGGAATTGCAAGGTCAGTTCGGCCAGAGAATGACCGATTTCTTCGATCCAGAGCACGAAACGGTCCGAGGGCCATTCGTGCAGGCCCAGCCTTTCGCCATCAAGGCGCAGCACGAATCCGGCCTTGCGCAGCTTGGCCTGCAAGTCGAGCCAGCCCTGCGCCTTGTCGAAAGCGCTCGACAGTAGTGCCAGTTCACCCTTTGGCACCGGCGAGACGGTTTCGCGCAACGCCTCGCCCAGACAGCGTCGGATGAGTTCGGCGGGCGTTTCTTCGTGCAGACGGGCGGCGACCTCGATCTTGGCGATCAGGTCGGTCGAAAGGCGGAGGGTGACGAGGCGATTCTGGGTCATGCCCCCAGCTTGGCCGATCACGCTTAACATGGGGTAAATCCGAACCCCTGCCGGTCAGATCGAGGCAAAATTCCGGGTCTCGGGGTCGAATTGCAGCAGGTTGCCGGCGCCGATATCCTGCCACAGCCCGTGCAGGCTCATGTCGCCCGCCTCGACCGCCGTCCGCACAAAGGGAAAGGTCAGCAGGTTTTCCAGGCTGATGACCACGGCCTCGCGCTCCAACGCCTCGATCTGGGCCTCTTCGGGGCTGTGCCTGACCCGCTCGAAACCGGGGCGCAGCAGGTTCAGCCATGCCCCGACAAAAGATGTTTTCTCTTCCAGTTCAGGGGCTTGCCCGGTGCACATCGCATGGCATCCGGCCACGCCGCCGCATTGCGAATGGCCCAGCACGATCAGATGCGCCACCTTGAGCGAGGTCACCGCATATTCCACCGCCGCCGAGGTGCCGTGATGGTCGCCATCGGGGTTATAGGGCGGCACCAGACTGGCAATGTTGCGGTGAATGAAGAATTCCCCGGTATCGGCGCCAAAGATCGAGGTCACATGCACGCGCGAATCGCAGCAGGAAATCACCATGGCGCGGGGGCGCTGCCCGTCTTCGGCAAGGCGGCGATACCAGGGGCGATTTTCGGTATAGGTGGTGGCGCGCCAACCCTGAAAGCGGTTGACCAGATAGGAGGGCAAAGGCCGAACGTGGTCTTTCATCGTCATCCCCGTCAAATGCTGCGGATTAGATAGGCGTCGGGGGCCGCAAGTGCGAGGAGTTTTTCGCCCGCCTCAACCTTTTCTTGAAACTTGCGCGTCACTCTGGGCGCGGCCGTGGGGGCCAGAGCGGATGGGCCGCAAACGGAGGGTGGGGTGAGCGCGATCGAAAAATTGCGGGTGGACGAGCCGGTGCGGCTCGATCCTGATCGGCTGGTGGTGCTTTATGCCGAACTGGGCCAGTTGGCGGCGGAACGGTTGATTGCCGCCGCGATGGAGGATCTGGCGGTGCATCTGGTGGCGGTGCAACTGGCGGCACAGGAACGGCGCAACGATCTGCTGGAGCGCGGGGCAGGCGAAATTGTCCGACTGGCGACGCAGGTGGGCATGGTGCTGCTGGCGCGGGTGGCCCGCGATGTGCAGATTTGCGCCGCCCGCAAGGACCGGATGTCGCAAGCGGCGGTTCTGGCGCGGCTGATGCGCATTGCCGACCGTTCGCTGACGGCGGTCTGGGATTTGCAGGACATGCGGATCTGAACCGGGCGGCACCGGCAGCCCGGCCTGCGGCTTTGGCGCATCGGCACGCGGTTCCCCGGCGCAGCGCCCCTTGCGGAGCCTGTCAGGTCATATAACCTGTGGTTGTGGCTGTTCCCGTGACCCAGGAGACCTTGGATGAGTAATGCCGACCGGTTTGCACCGCGCGTTTCGATGCAGTTTGCCCGTGAGGGGGGCGAGGGGGGCGAGGGGGGCGCGGCAACTGCCTTGCCGCTCTATCTGCTGGCCGAAGGCGCCGCCCTTCCCGACGCGCTGAGCGATTCGCAGCGGAGCTTTGCAATGGCGCAGGGCTTTACCGCGGCGCTGGGCGCGGTGGTGCTCTTGCCCGATGCCTCGGGGGCGGTGGTGGCGGCGCTGGGCGGCCATGGCAGCGCCGCCAGCCGTGCGCGGCTGCGTTTTGCCCTTGCCGGGCTGGCGGCAAAGCTTCCGGCGGGCAATTGGCGGCTGGTCTGTGCGCTTGCGCCCGAGGTGCTGGAAACCGAGGCTTTGGGGTGGCTGCTCGAAGGCTATCGCTTTGACCGTTATGCCACCGCTGCCGCGCCCAGGGCCCGGCTGGTGGCGCCCGAGGGGGTGGATGCCGCCCGGATCGAGGTGATGGCCCAGGCCGAGGCCCTGACCCGTGAGCTTATCAACACCCCCGCCAATGACTTTGGCCCAGACGAATTGGAACAGACCGTCCGCGCGGTGGCAGCGCATCATGGCGCCTCGATCCATGTCACCCTGGGCGAGGCCTTGCTGGAGGGCGGCTTTGGGCTGATCCATGCGGTTGGCCGGGCCAGTCCGCGCGCCCCGCGGCTGATCGACATGCGCTGGGGTGATGCCGGGCCAAGCCTGACGCTGGTGGGCAAGGGCGTGTGTTTCGATACCGGGGGGCTGGATCTCAAACCCGCCAGCGGCATGGCGTTGATGAAGAAAGACATGGGCGGCGCCGCCACCGTGCTGGGCCTGGCGCAGATGATTATGGCGCTTGGCCTGCGGTTGCGGCTGCGGGTGCTGATTCCGGCGGTGGAAAATGCGGTTGCGGGCAATGCGATGCGGCCGGGCGACATCTTGACCAGCCGCAAGGGGTTGAGTGTCGAGATCAACAATACCGATGCCGAGGGGCGGCTGATTCTGGCCGATGCGCTGGCGCTGGCCGATGAGGAAAGCCCCGATCTGCTCTTGTGCATGGCCACGTTGACCGGGGCGGCGCGGGTGGCGCTCGGGCCCGATCTGCCGCCCTTCTACACCGATGACGATGCGCTGGCCGCGGCGCTGGCGGCGGCGGGGGCGGCGCTGGCCGATCCGCTCTGGCGGATGCCGTTCTGGACCCCTTACGAGGCGCTGATCGAACCGGGCCTGGCCGATCTCGACAACGCCCCCTCGGGGGGGATGGCCGGCTCGATCACCGCAGCGCTGTTTTTGCGCCGTTTCGTGACCTCCACCCCGCGCTTTGCCCATTTCGACATCTACGGCTGGCAGCCCACCGCCCAGCCGGGCCGGGCCAAGGGCGCGCTGGGGCAGGGGGCACGGGCGATTCTGGGGGCCTTGCCCAAGGTGCTTGCGCTATGAGCGATCGCCGTCTGAGCGCATTTTCGGGCCGGGTTGCGCTGGCGGCGCTGCGCGGGCAGGTGGCGGCCGAGGTCTTCACCCTGGGCGAGCCGGCCAGCCTGGGCGCCAGTGTCACCGATCTGTGCCCCGAGCCGGGGGCGCCGCGGGACCGTCAGTTGTTGCTGGGGGCCGGGGTGCTGGTGCTGGAGCGGCGCGAGGGTTCGGCCTTCGTGCAGGCGCAGGCCGATGGCTATTGCGGCTGGCTTGCCGAGGCGGCGCTGGCCGCCCCGGTCGAGGCCACCCATGCCGTAGCCGTGCGCAGTTCGCATCTTTACCGCACCGCCTCGATCAAGCGCGGCGAGGTGATGGCGCTCAGCCTTGGGGCGCGGCTTGCGGTGCGCGATACGGCGCAGGGTTTTGCCCGCACCGATGCCGGTTTCGTGCCGCTCTGCCATCTGCGCCGTCTCGACACCCCCGAGCCGGACCCGGTGGCGGTGGCCGAGCGGCTGTTGGGCACGCCCTATCTTTGGGGGGGGAATTCGGCCTTTGGCATCGATTGTTCGGGGCTGGTGCAACTGGCCTTTGCGCAGGCGGGCCGCAACTGCCCCGCCGACAGCGACCTGCAACGGGCCGGGTTTGGCCCGTTCCTGCCCGAAAATACCGCGGTCGCGCGGGGGGATCTGTTCTTTTGGGCGGGGCATGTGGCGCTGGCGCTTGGCCCCGAAACGCTGATCCACGCCAACGGCCATTCGATGAGCGTGGCCATCGAGCCGATCGGCGCCTGTCTGGCGCGGATCGAGGCCACCGGCGAAAGCCGCTATTTTGGCCGCAAACGGCCTGGCCCTTTCCCCGGCTGAGGCTGGCTGAGACGGTTGGGGCCGGCTGGGCCTTGGCGCCGCCGCCGCCCCGGACCCTGCCCGAAATTTGCCCCGAAATGACCCCCAAAAGGACCGATGCGCTGCGCTTTTGTGCCGCGATCGGCCGCCATACAGGCCTCAGCGGAAAACGCAAAGCCCCGGTGGGCGGTCAACAGCCCCCACCCAGTTCGTCCACCGGGGTGACTTCCGCCAGCAAGACCCCCGCCCGGAAACGGGCGGGTTTTGCTTTTGCGCCGGGCTGGGTTGCCAGTGGCGCGATTGTGCCTATCTTGTCGCTAAAAGGAGACCTCGATGCCGCACCCCGTCTTGTTCCGTTCCCGTTTCCGCCCCGCCATTCTGGCTTTGGGCCTGGCTGTCGCAGTGGCACTTGGTGCCGGGCCGGGGGCCGGGCGGGCGCAGGCCGAGGCGGTGGCACAAGACCCCGATGTCCGCGCCCGGATCGCGCTGATGCAGGCGCTGAAGGATCAGGGCAAGCTGTTGTCCGAAATCGCCGAGGGCCGGCAGGCTTTCGATGCGGTCGGGCTGGAAGCCGCGATCGAGGCCTTTCGCCGCGATGCCGACCGGATCGAGGTGGTGTTCAAGCCCCGCGCCGATGACCCGGCTTCGGAGGCGCTGCCCGACATCTGGAACGCGCCGGGGGAATTCCGGCAAAAGGTTTCGCGGATGATGAAGGCGGCCAACGGGCTGAAGGCCGACAGCCCCGGTGCATTGGCCGAGGCGCTGGCTCCGGTGACGGCGGCCTGCAAGGATTGCCACGGCCGCTTCAAGATGTGACAGCCGGGCTTGGGGGCTTGGGGGCTTGGGGGATTGGGTCCGGCGGCGCCTGCCCCCTCAGCCGCAACTCAGCCGGGCAATGCGCCCCGGGGCGTCGATTTCGATCGTCAGCCGGGCGGCGCTATATTCCATCGTCACCGCCTGGCCGGGGTGGAGGATGCGCAACGGCTGGCCAAATCGCAGGCCCGCCAGAACCGCTTCGGGGCGCCCGACGAGGTCTTGCAGCCCGATCGCGCCGCAGTCGTCCGGCGCGGCGGGCGGGTCGTTGCGCGGCAGTTGCGGGCTGGTCGCGGGGGTGCAGGCGGCCAGTATCGGGCCCAGAAGTATCAGGCCCAAGGGCATCAGGCGCCGAAGGGCGGCGGCGGCCCGCATGGCTCAGCCGCAGTCGATGTTGAAGATATTGCCGTTTTGGTCGAGCCGGAACACCACCCGCAGCGAATTGTATTCCTGCGGTTCGATGCCGCGCCACTCGATCACGTTCACCGGCTGGGTGATGCCAAGCGTCGCCACGGTCGCACCGGGCTGACCCAGAACATGGGCGTATTGCGCCGCCTTGCAGGTGTCGGGCGAGCGTTGTTCGAGCGCCCCGGTCTGAAATACCGGCGCGGTCATATGCGGCACCGGGGCCTGTTCCTCTGGGGAAAGTTCTTCGGCGTCGGGCGCGCAGGCCGCAAGGGCTATGGCGGCAACGGCAAGAAGCGAAAACTTCGAGATCATCTGATACCCATTTGGCAAAGGCGGCACGGCCGCCGGCTTCGGGCTGATATACAGCCGTTGCCGGGCTTTGAAAACCCTTGCGGCGGCGGCGGGCGGGGCTTTGCCGGGCGGGCTGGGGGCAGGACGGGCTGGGGGCAGGGCGGGCGGGGGCTGGGCCGCGCTTACGGCCCCGGAGCGTGGTTTTCGACCGTGCCCAGATAGGCCCGCAGCGCTGCGGGCGGATTGGCCAGCAGCGCCAGCGTATCGGCGGGCGGATGCGCCACCCCCTCGGCCAGCAGCACCGTTTGCGGGCAAAGCGCCCGTGCGTCGGCGGGGTCGTGGCTGACCATCAGCAGCGTTGCGCCCGTTTCGGTGGCAATCTCGGCCACCAGAGCCAGCATATCGGCCTTCAGCGCCGGGCCGAGCGTGGCAAAGGGCTCGTCCAGCAGCAACAGCGGGCGGCGGCGCAACAGGCACCGGGCCAGCGCCACACGGGCCTGCTGCCCGCCCGAGAGCGCCGCCGGCTTGCGTCCGCCAAGCCCCGCCAGCCCCACCCGGCCCAGCGCCGCCTCGATCCGGGCGCGGTCATCTGCGCTCAGCCGCAGCTTCGGGCTCAGGCCAAGCCCGAGGTTCTGCGCCACGCTCAGATGCGCAAACAGGTTCTGATCCTGAAACAGAATCGACAGCGGGCGGTTTCCGGGAGGGGTATCGGTGATCTCCTGCCCCTCCCAGAAGATGCGCCCCGCAACCGGGGTGACAAAACCCGCCAGCGCCGAAAGCAGGGTGGATTTCCCCGCCCCCGATGGCCCGATCAGCGCCACCCGGCTGCCACGGCTCAGGGTGAAATCGGCGCTCAGGTGAAACGTGCCCTGGGCAAGGCGCAGCTTATCGAGGTGCAGCATGATGTCCGATCCGGTCAAAGGCCGCATAAAGGCCGAAAGCGAGCGCCATCAGAAGACAGGCAGCCCCGGCCGCCGCCTCGATCCGATAGCTGCCCATGAGTTGGTAAAGGGCCAGCGGCAAGGTTTGCCTGCGGCCATCGGAAAACAGCGTGATCGCCCCCAGATCACCCATCGAAAACGCCGCCGATATACCCGCCGCAAGGCCAAGCGGGCGGGCCAGGCGCGGCAGCGACAACAGCCGCAACCGGGCCAGACCGCGCAGGTTCAGGCTGTCGGCCAGCCGGTCGTAATCGGCTTGCAGGCTGCGCACCTCGGGCAAAAGCAGGCGCAGCGCAAAAGGCAGGCTGAGCGCGGCATTGCTCAGCAAGGTGACCGGCAGGGCCAGCGTGGCGGGGCGGGCAAAGGGCTGCGCCAGCAGGAAAAGCCCGGTGCCCAGCACCAGCGACGAGGCGGTGAGCGGCAGCATCGCCAGAACCTCGGCCCATTTTGCCCGCGGCGCCGCCAGTGCCAGCGGCACCGCCAGCATCAGCGTCAGGCCGGTGGCACCCAGCGCCAGCGCGACCGAGGTCGCCGCCGCCCAGACCGACCCCGGCAAGCCGGGCAGCGCCGGCAAGCCGCGCAGGGCGATGGCGGCCAGCGGCGCCAGCAGAAACACCCCGGCAAGGCCGATCACCAGCGCATCGCTCAGCCGGTGGCGAAGCGCGGGGGCAAGGGCGCGGATAACGGCGGCGGGCAGGCTTTGGTCCAGCCCGGCGCCAAAACCCTGTGGCAGCCGCAGCCGCGTCGCCAACGCCAGCGCCACCAGCGCCAGCCCCACCTGCATCAGCGCCAGCGTGGCGGCGCGGCCCATGTCGGCATCGAAGCGGAAAGCCTGATAGATCGCCACCTCGACCGTGGTGGCCCGCGGCCCGCCGCCCAGCGTCAGCGCCACCGCAAAAGAGGTGAGGCACACGAGGAAGATGGCCACAAAGGCCCCCGGCAGCACCGCACGCAGCATCGGCCGCTCAAGCTGGCGGGAAATGTCGGCCGGGCGCAGCCCCAGCGACAGCGCCAGCCGGAACCGCTCGGCCGGGATTGCCTGCCAGCCGTTCAGCACCATGCGCGTGGCCAGCGGCAGGTTGAAGAACACATGCGCCAAAATCACCCCATGCGCGCCGTAAACCGTGATTTCCGGCAGGCCCAGCCGCGCCAGCGCGGTGTTGAGCGTGCCGCTGCGGCCAAAGACCGCCAGCAGCCCCATCACCGCGACGATGGTGGGCAGCAAAAACGGCGCCCCCATCAGCGTAATCAGCAGCCCCCGGCCGGCAAAGCGGCGCCGGTGCAGGGCGCGGGCCACCGGCACCGCCAGCACAGTGGCCAGAGCCGCAGAAACCAGCGCTTGCCAGAGCGTGAACCAGAGCGCGGCAAGATCATTTGGCCCCAGCGCCGACAGCCCCCCCGCGCGCAGAATGACCGCGCCAAGAGGGGCCAGCACCAGCGCGCCGACCAGCGCCGCAGCGAGTGCCGCCGGGATCATTTGCCGAAACTGCCGCGCCATTCCTCGACCGCCGGGCCGCGCAGGGCCTCGGCCTCGGCTTCGGAATACATCCACGATTTCGCGGGTCGCGGCAGGGCGGCGAAGCCTTCGGGCAGGAAACCGGGCTTGTCGATGACGGGGTAAGACCAGTTTGCCGTGGCAATCATGCCCTGAAACGCATCGGAGAGGATGAAATCCATGAAGGCCTGCGCCAATTCCGGCTGTCGGGCGCGTTTGAGTTGCGCCGCCAGTTCGGTAAAGACATAATGCCCCTCGGGGAAGATCGCGGCGGCCTTGCTCGGGTCGTTTTCGGCGATGATGTGATAGGCGGGCGAGGTGGTGAAGCTCAGCACCATATCCGCCTCGCCGCTGGTGAACAGCCCGTAGCTTTCCGACCAGTCCTGGGTGACGGTCAGCACCTTGGGCGCAAGCTGTGCCCAGGCCTGCCCGGCCTTGTCGCCATAAAGCGATTTCATCCAAAGCAGAAGCGCCAGCCCCGAAACCGAAGAGCGCGGATCCTGAAGGGCGATCTTGTAGGCATCGGCGGGGGCCTCGAGCAGCGCCGCAAACGAGGCGGGCGGGTTGGCCAGCCGGGTCTTGTCATAGACAAAGGCCAGCTCGCTCCAGTCAAAGGGCAGGAACACCGGATCGTCCCAGCGCAGCGGCAGCGCGAGGCGGGAGTTGTCCTGCCCATGCGGGGCGAAAAGCCCGGTGGCACGGGCGCGGGCGGTCTGGTCGGTGTTGAGGCCGATCACCACATCGGCCTCGGTCTTGTCGCCCTCGAGCAGGAGGCGCGGCAGCACATCGCCCGCGACAAAGCGCAGATCGCAGCCGCAAATGGCCTCGAACCCCGCCTCGATGGCCGGGCCGGGCCCCCATTCGGAGGTGAAATATTCGGGCGCATAGACGGTGAGCTGGGGCAGGTCTGCGGCCACGGCGGGCGTGGCAAACAGAAGGGCCGCAAGCATCAGAGGTGTTTTCATCTGTCTCTCCAATGGCTTGACGGCGGGGTCAGGCCGGGAGAGCGCCCGGATACCTTCCCTCCGCCGGTCTTAACCGGTTCAGGTTCAACGGGTTCGCTTGCGCATCTCAGCCCCTTGCGGAGCACCCCGAGGTAAGGCGCAAGATAGCGCTGGTTGCGGCGGGTGCAAGGGGCAATGGGGGCGCGACAGCCCCGGCTGCGACATAAACCCTCAACCGGGGGTGCTTGCATTCGCCTTTGGGTTTTGCGAGGTGGGACGGGCTGGACGCTGTAACGGAAACCGCCCTCGGGCACGGCACCGAAAGAGTCGTCATGCGCAAGCTTCCCACCACCTTCACCCTGTCGCAGCGGCTGCTGCACTGGATCATGGTTGCCCTGATCCTGTTCAACCTGCTTTTTCCTCAAGGCATGGGCGGGGCGGGGCTCGATGCCATTTTCGTGTCGTCGGCGCTGGCCCATATTGCCGTCGGCTGCGCTGTCGCGGCGCTGGGGCTTGTGCGCATGACCCTGCGGCTGGCCTGCGGCGTTCCGCCAGAGCCGCTGGGCGCGCCGCGGTTCTTTCGTGCGCTGGCACGGTTCGGGCAATGGGTCTTCTATTCTCTTTTCTTTGCCATGCCGCTGACCGGCTTTCTGGGCTATACCTACGGCGACGCATGGGCGCTTTTTCTGCACGCCGAGGTGATCCGCCCGCTGCTCTGGCTGCTGATCGCGGTGCATGTCAGCCTTGCCTTTGCGCATCAATACCTGTGGAGAACCGACATGCTGGGCAAGATCCTGCGCGGCTGAGCCCGAGGCCGGCTGCGGCGCCGTGGCCGGAAGATTCCGCTTTTGCATTTTCGCACGCTCTCTTAGGAGTGGTGCCAAAGGGAGGGCCCCATGAGCATGAACACCTTCGGTCATATCTTCCGCGTCACCACCTGGGGCGAAAGCCACGGGCCGGCGCTGGGGGCCACGGTGGATGGCTGCCCCCCCGGCATCGAGATTGCGGAAGAGTTCCTTCAGGTATTCCTCGACCGGCGCCGGCCGGGCCAGTCTGCCATGACCACGCAGCGGCAGGAGCCGGACCGGGTGCGCATTCTCTCGGGCGTGTTCGAGGGGCGCTCCACCGGCACGCCGATTCAGCTGATGATCGAGAACACCGATCAGCGCAGCAAGGATTATGGCACGATTGCCCAGGCCTTCCGCCCCGGCCATGCCGACCTTGCCTATCATCAGAAATACGGGCTGCGCGATTATCGCGGCGGTGGCCGTTCGAGTGCCCGCGAAACCGCGGCGCGGGTGGCGGCGGGGGGCGTGGCGCAGGCGGTTTTGCGGGCACTGGTGCCGGGGCTGAGCATCACCGGCTACATGGTGCAGATGGGCGAAAAGCACATCGACCGTGCCCGTTTCGATGCCGGCGAGATTCTGCGCAACGATTTCTTCCTGCCCGATGCCGGGGCGGTGGCGGAGTGGGCGGACTACCTTTCCGCCATCCGCAAGGCGCAAAACTCGGTGGGCGCGGTGGTGGAGGTGGTGGCCAAGGGCTGCCCCCCCGGCCTTGGCGCGCCGATCTATGCCAAGATGGACAGCGACCTTGCGGCGGCGATGATGAGCATCAATGCCGTCAAGGGCGTCGAGATTGGCGAGGGCATGGCGGCGGCGGCGCTGACCGGCGTCGAGAATGCCGACGAGATCATCATGGGGCCGGAAGGGCCGGACTATCTGAGCAACCACGCCGGCGGCATTTTGGGCGGCATCACCACCGGCCAGCCGATCATTGTGCGGTTTTCGGTCAAGCCCACCTCGTCGATTCTCACGCCGCGCCGCTCGATCAACACGGCGGGCGAGGCGGTGGAGGTGGTCACCAAGGGCCGGCACGACCCCTGCGTGGGCATTCGCGCGGTGCCGGTGGCCGAGGCGATGATGGCTTGCGTGATCCTCGATCACCTGTTGTTGGACCGCGCGCAAACCGGCGGGGTGCGCGGCGAAATCGGCTGAGCGTCAGCCCTCCACCCAGCCCTCGACAATGCACAGATCGGCGGTGGACACCGGGGTGCGCAGCGCCATGGCACGCTGGTATTCGGGGCTCAGGTAGCAGTCGCGCGCCGCCTGCAGGCTGGGAAACTCGATCACCACCGCGCGGGGGCGCAGATCGCCCTCGACCAGTTCCATTTCACCGCCGCGCACCAGAAAACGGGCGCCGTATTTGGCGAAGGCGGCGGCATTGGCCTCGCGGTAGGCCTGATAGGCCTGCGGGTCATCCACGCTGACATGGCCGATCCAGTAGCCTTTGGGTGCGTTGCTCATGATCGTCTCCCTTTCGCCCCAGATTCTCAGGCCACGTTCGCGGCGCGGCGCAGATTCGGCAAGAGCGAAGGCGGCTTAGCCGCGTGCGGCCTTTTCGGCCAGCCCCGAAGTGCCGGCGCGCCGGTCCAGCTCGGCCAGAACTTCGCCAAGCGCCACATCGCGCGCGGCGAGCATCACGGCCAGATGGTAAAGCACATCCGCCGCCTCGTAGATCAGGTTCTCGCGGTCGTTCTTCACCGCTGCGATGATCGCTTCCACCGCCTCCTCGCCGAATTTCTCGGCGCATTTCTCGGGGCCCTTGGCGAAAAGCTTTGCGGTCCAGGAATTTTCCGGGTCGGCGCCCTTGCGCGCCGCGATGGTGGCGGACAGGCGTTCAAGCGTGGTCATGCAAGCCTCATCGCAATGCCCGCCGCGGCCATATGTTCCTTGGCCTCGGCAATGGTGAATTCGCCGAAATGGAAGATCGAGGCGGCCAGCACGGCGCTTGCCCCCCCCAGCGTGACGCCTTCGACAAGGTGCTCAAGCGTGCCCACCCCGCCCGAGGCGATGACGGGAATGCTGACCGCATCGGCTATGGCGCGGGTGAGCGGCAGGTTGAAGCCCGCCCGCGTGCCATCGCGGTCCATCGAGGTGAGCAGGATCTCTCCCGCCCCCTTCGCCTCGACGGTGCGGGCAAATTCAACCGCGTCGATGCCGGTGGGCCTGCGCCCGCCATGGGTGAAGATTTCCCAGCGCCCCGGCGCCACGGTCTTGGCGTCAATCGCCACCACAATGCACTGGCTGCCGAAGCGGTCGGCGGCCCCGGCCACCACATCGGGGTTGGCCACGGCGGCCGAGTTGAAGCTGACCTTGTCGGCCCCCGCCAGAAGCAGCGCGCGGACATCTTCGTGGCTGCGCACGCCGCCGCCCACGGTCAGCGGCATGAAGCACTGCTCGGCGGTGCGGGTGACCAGATCGAACATGGTGCCGCGGTTTTCATGCGTGGCGTGAATGTCGAGAAAGCACAGCTCGTCGGCGCCGGCGGCATCATAGGCCTTGGCCGCCTCGACCGGGTCGCCCGCGTCGATCAGGTTGACGAAATTGACGCCCTTGACCACGCGGCCATCGGCAACATCGAGGCAGGGAATGATGCGGGTTTTCAGCATGAGTCTTCAATGCCGCGCGGGGCTGCGAAAGGCAAGGGGCAAGCGGGGCGCTGAAAGCGCTTGCCATGGAGTGCGATCAGCGCTGATCCTGGCGGCATGACAAAACTTGTTCTCCTGCACAGAGCAGATTCGATTTATGACGATGAGCCGGATCGGGTCTACGATTTCCCCCGGTCTTATCTGAAGCCTGTGACCGAAGGCGTCGGCGACTGGGCGGTTTACTACGAGCCTGTGAAGGCAGGCGCACGTGGCTATTTCGCGGTGGCAAAGATTGCGCGGGTCATTCCCAAGCCGGGTGTCGAGGGCCGCTATCTGGCGTTGATCGATCCGGGAAGTTTCCTGCCCTTTGACCGGGAGGTGCCGCGCCTTCTGGAGGGGCGCCCCCTGGAGGCAGCTCTGACCTTGGCGGACGGCTCTCCCAAAGCCGGCGGGGCGCAGCAACTGGCGGTGCGCCGCCTGCCCGAGGCCGAATTTGCGGCCATCGTTGGTCTAGGTTTGCCGGTGAACCTCGAAGCGATCGAGGAGGTGCGCTATGCCCCGGCGTATCGGCACATTGACGAGGCCGTCGCCCCATTCGAACGCCCTGTGATCGAGCGGCTGATCAGCCGGCCCTATCGTGACGTGGCCTTCCGCCGAAAAGTGCGCGAGGCCTATGACTACCGCTGCGCCATGTCAGGGCTGCGTCTGCGTAACGGCGGTGGTAGGCCCGAGGTTCAAGCCGCCCATATCCGACCGGTCAACAATCAGGGCAGCGATTTTGTGCGCAACGGGCTGGCCTTGTCGGGAACCTTGCACTGGATGTTCGACCGCGGCTTGCTTTCCGTGGCGGATGACCATTCGATTCTGGTGTCACGCAACAAGGTGCCGTCGGATGTCGTTGACCGGCTGATCGCCCCCGGAGGAAAGCTCATTCTGCCCCGCGACCCGCATGACACGCCCCATCCGGCGAACCTGCGCTGGCACCGCGAGAATGTCTTTGGCCAGATGAGTCTGGACGGTCCCGCACCCTGGGACTGATGGCCCCGCAGCCTCAGCCGTTCAGCGCCGCCAGCGCCGCGCCCAGGTCGAGTGCGCCGTCGTAAATCGCCCGGCCAGAGATCGCCCCGGCAATCACGCCGGTGTCGCGCAGCGCGATCAGGTCGGGCAGCGACGCGACGCCGCCCGAAGCGATGACCGGAAGGCTGACGGCGCGGGCGAGCGCCTCGGTGGCCTCGATATTGGGGCCTTTCATCGCGCCGTCGCGGCCGATGTCGGTGTAGATGATCGCGGCCACGCCGGCATCTTCGAACGATTTCGCCAGATCGGTGACCATCACATCGGTTTCCTCGGCCCAGCCCTTGGTGGCCACGCGGCCGGCGCGGGCGTCGATGCCCACCGCCACCTGGCCGGGGAAGGCCTTGGCCGCCTGCCGCACCAGCGCCGGGTTTTCCACCGCCACGGTGCCCAGAATGACCCGCGCAAGCCCCTTGGCGAGCCAGCGCTCGATGGTGGCCATGTCGCGGATACCGCCGCCAAGCTGCGCCGGAACCTTGATCCGCGCCAAAATGGCCTCGACCGCCGCGCCATTCACCGGCGCGCCCGCAAAGGCGCCGTTGAGATCGACCAGATGCAGCCATTCGCAGCCCGCCGCCTCGAACTTGGCCGCCTGCGCCGCCGGATCGGTGCCGAACACGGTGGCGCTGTCCATTTCGCCGTGCAAGAGCCGCACGCAATGGCCGTCTTTGAGGTCGATGGCGGGGTAAAGGATCATGGGCCGCGCTCCGCTTTGGGTTTGGGCTGGGGGTTTGGCGCCTCTTGCCACGCGGTCACGGCAGGTTCAAGACTTTGGGGCAACGTCACGTCAGGCTTGCCCAGAATCGGGGCTTGTGTCGAAGTGACGTTCAGGGAAATCGGGAGGAGATACCCCATGAAAGCAACCATTCTTGCCGCTGCGCTGAGCCTTTTGGGTGCCGCGGCCTTTGCCGACCCCATCGAGGGGACGTGGAAGACCAAGCCGGACGACAACGGCAACTATGGCCACATCAAAGTTGAGCCCTGCGGGGCGGCCTTCTGTGGCACCTTGGTGAAGTCGTTCGACAGCGCGGGAAAGCCGATGAAATCGGATAACATCGGCAAGAAAATTGTTTGGGACATGGTTGCCAAGGGCGACGGCGCTTACGGTAACGGCAAGGTCTGGTCGCCGGATCGCAACAAAACCTACAACTCGAAGATGCAGTTGAAAGGCAACAACCTTTCGGTTTCGGGCTGCGTGCTCGGCATTTGCCGCGACGGTGGCACCTGGAGCCGGCTGAACTGATCGTTCCGGCCCCGGCCGCTGTGGGCGCCCCCGGTTTCGGGGGCGTTTCAGTCTGACACGACAAGATCGGCGAAAACGAAACCGTCGCGCGTGACCACCGCGCCGGGGCGCACCGGGATCGGCGCGGAAAAGATCGGCCCGGCCACCACGGCGGTGTGAAACTCGCCATTCTCGCCGCAGGGGTCGATGCCCTCGGGCAGATCGGCCAGCAGGCTTTCGTCAAAGCGTCGCCCGGCGAAAGAGGCCGGCAGTTTGCGCGGATCGACGCTGACCAGATAGGCTTCGAAGCCATCGGCAATCATCTGCCGGGCAAGGCGGTCGGTGGGAATGCCCCAAAGCGGAAAAACCGGGGTGACGCCGGTGCCGGCAAGCTTTTCCTCGCGGTAGGCGCGAACGTCCGGCAAGAAGAGATCGCCGAAAATCATCTGCGTGGCGCCGGTGGCCCGGACCTGCGCCATCGCCGCCGTCATCCGGGCCTCATAGGCCTCGTTGCTGCAGGGCCAGGGCAGCGGAACCTCGATCAGGTCGAGCCCCATCGCCGCCACCTGCGCCCGCAGCAGCGCATTGCGCGTGCCATGCATCGCCACCCGGTCAAAGGCCTCGTTGGTGGTGCAAAGGGCGGCCACCACGTCCATCTGGCCGGCCTGCCGCACCACATGCAGCGCCGTCGCGCAATCCTTGCCCGAGGAAAAGCTGAGCACCGCCTTTGGGCGCGTCACGGTTTCCACGCCAGGAAGTTGGCAATCAGCCGCAGCCCGAGCGCTTGCGATTTTTCCGGGTGGAATTGCGTGCCCACAATGTTGTCACGCCCGACAATGGCGGTGATCGGCCCGGCGTAATCGGCATGGGCCAAAAGATGCGCGGGGTTTGCCACCTGGAAGTGGAAGCTGTGCACGAAATAGGCATGGTCACCCGTGGCAATGCCGGCCAGCACCGGGTGGGCATGGTCGATCACCAGATCGTTCCAGCCCATATGCGGCACTTTCAGCCCCGGTTCACGCGGCGCAATGCGCACCACCTCGCCGCCGATCCAGCCAAAACCGGGGGTGGGTTCGAACTCAAGGCCGCGCGTGGCCAGCATCTGCATCCCGATGCAGATGCCCAGAAAGGGCACGGCGCGGCGGCTGACCGCTTCGTCGATCGCCTCGAACAGGCCGGTGAAGTGGTGCAGCGCCGCGCGGCAGGCGGGAAAGGCGCCGTCGCCCGGCAGCACGATCCGGTCGGCGCGGGCCACCACATCGGGTTCAGAGGACACCACCACCGTGCCCCGCCCGGCCTCGCGCGCCATGCGCTCGAAGGCCTTCTGCGCGGAATGCAGATTGCCAGAGTCGTAATCGACCAGAACCGTCAGGCTCATTCAGAGCGCCCCTTTCGTCGAGGGCAGCACCCCGGCCATGCGGGGATCGGGTTCAACCGCCATGCGCAACGCGCGGGCCACCGATTTGAAGGCAGCCTCGGCAATGTGGTGGCTGTTGAGCCCATGCACCAGATCGACATGCAGCGTGATGCCGCCATGGGTGGCCAGCGCCTGAAAGAATTCCCGCAGCAGTTCGGTGTCAAAGGTGCCGATCTTGGCGGTGGGGAAGGGCAGGTTCCACACCAGAAACGGCCGGGCCGAAAGGTCAAGCGCGGTGGCCACCTGCGCGTCATCCATCGCCAGCGCGAAATGGCCATAGCGGCGGATGCCGCGCTTGTCGCCC
>CAZPWV010000013.1:0-3618 GCA_964590825.1 uncultured Rhodobacter sp.
GCCGCCGGAAAATTCATGCGGGTAGCGGTTGGCGAAATCGCGGTTCAGGCCGACCCGGTCCATCAGGTCGTAGATCCGCTCCAGCTTTTGCGCCCGGCTGAGCGCGGTATGCTCGTCCAGCGGCTCGCCGATGATGCCTGCCACCGTCATGCGCGGGTTCAGGCTGGCCTGCGGATCCTGAAACACCATCTGCATCTTCGGGCGCAGGTGGCGCAGGTGATTGGGGCTGGCGGCCAGGATATCTTCGTCGTCGATGCGCACCGCGCCCGCCGTGGGCTCGTAAAGCCGCAAGATCGCCCGCCCGCAGGTGCTCTTGCCGCAACCCGATTCGCCCACCAGACCCAGAGTTTCGCCCTCGTAGATGGTAAAGCTCACATCATCGACCGCCTTCACATCGCCCACCTTCTTGCGAAGGATGCCGGCGGTGATCGGGAAATACATCTTCAGCCCTTCGACCTCGACCAGAGGGCGTTTCGGGGCCGTGCTTGCATCAGGCATGGGCGGCCTCCGTTGCGCGGATCGCCAAGGCCGCCTCGAGGCGCGGGGCGCTGCGGTCGAAATCCCAAAAACAGGCGGCATCATGGCCGGGGGTGATGGCGTAGCGCGCGGGGTTGGCGCCGTCGCAGGCGGCAAACCGCTGTGCGCAGCGCTCGCGGAAGGGGCAGGCCGTCGGCGCTGCACGCAGAATCGGCGGCTGCCCCTCGATCACGTTGAGCTTGGCCGCCCGTTCGCCGCGCACCGAGGGAACGGTCTGCAACAGCGCCCGCGTATAGGGGTGGCGCGGCGCGGCAAAAACCTCTTTCACCAGCCCCTGCTCGACGATCTGGCCGCCATACATCACCATGATCCGGTCGGCGATGCCGGCAATCACGCCAAGGTCATGGGTGATCCAGATGATCGCCATGCCCAGCTTGTGCCGAAGCTCCTTCACCAGTTCCAGAATCTGCGCCTGAATCGTCACATCCAGCGCGGTGGTCGGCTCGTCGGCAATCAGCACCTTGGGGTCGCAGGCCAGGGCAATGGCAATCATCACGCGCTGGCGCATCCCGCCCGAAAACTGGTGCGGGTAATCCTTCAGCCGCTGCCCGGCGTCGGGAATGCCGACCAGTTCCAGCAATTCCTGCGCCCGTTTTTGCGCCTGCGCCTTGGTCATCCCCATGTGTTTGATGAGCGGCTCGCGCAGCTGATAGCCCACGGTAAAGACCGGGTTGAGCGAGGTCATCGGGTCTTGAAAGATGAAGCCCACGCCGGGGCCGCGCACGGCGCGAAGCTGGTCAGGCGTGCATTTCAGCAGGTCGAGCCCGCCAAACAGCACGCGGCCCTCGCGGATCTCGGCCGGCGGGCTGGGCAAAAGCCCGATCAGCGACATCATGGTGACCGATTTGCCGGAACCGGATTCGCCCACCACCCCCAACAGCTCACCCGGCCGCAGATCAAAGGAAACCGCGTTGACGGCATGAACCTCGCCGCCTCGGGTGCGAAAAATCGTCTTGAGGTTCTGCACCTCGAGCACCGGCTGTGCCCCGTTGGGCATTGGCGACTCCCCAGTCTGTTGTTTTCGCGGCTTTTTCCGCCGCTTTTGTGCGATGCCGCGGCTCAGGCTGCGACATATTTGACCGAGTGTTAGAGATTTTCAGGGCGCACGCAAGCGCTAACAGAGCGGCGCCGTTACGTCAGCCTTGCTGCACCAATTCGCGGTGGTGCTGCGGCAATGCGCCGCCCCCGCACCGGAGGATCCCGCACCGGGCGCCCCGGCATCGGAGGATCACGCAGCGGAGGATTGGCGGGGGCTTGACGGGGGCTTGACCTTGGCCGGCCCCGGCGCAAGCCTGCACCCGCAGCCAAAGGAGCCGACCATGACCGATCTTGCCACCGCCCGTGACCTGCTGGGCCGTCTTGTGGCCTTTCCCACCGTCTCGCGCGGGCCGAATCAGGCGCTGATCGACTGGGTGGCACAATGGCTTGCGCAGCACGGCATTGCCGCGACCGTGGTGGCCGACCCCGACCAGCCCGGCAAGGCCAGCCTGTTTGCCCAGGTCGGTCCCGACCGGCCCGGCGGGGTTGTGCTGTCGGGGCATACCGATGTGGTGCCGGTCGAGGGGCAGGCGTGGCGCACCGACCCCTGGACGCTGTGCGAGCGCGACGGGCGGCTTTACGGGCGCGGCACCTGCGACATGAAGGGCTTTGACGCGCTGGCGCTGGCGGCAATGGCCAAGGCGGCGGGGATGGCGCTGCAACGGCCGTTGCAGATCGTGCTCAGCCACGACGAAGAGCTGGGCTGTGTCGGCTGCATCGCGGTGATCGAGGCGCTGGCGGGCCTGCCGCGGGCGGCGGCGGTGGTGGTGGGTGAACCGACCTCGATGCAGGTGGTCACCGGCCACAAGGGCGGGCTGGCGTTCTGGCTGCGGGTGATCGGCCACGAGGTGCATTCCTCGATCATGCACACGGGGGTGAATGCGATTCTCGAAGCGGCAAAGATCCTGACCTGGGTGAACGAGATGAATGCGCGGGGCCGGGCGGCGGGCACCGACACGCCCTTTGTGCCGCCCTGGACAACGGTGCACACCGGCGAGATCCGGGGCGGAACGGCGCATAACATCACCGCCGGGCTGTGCGAATTCGGCGTCGATTTCCGCTTGCTGCCGGGCGAGTCGCCCGAGGCCTGGCGCGGCGCCTTTCTGTCCAGGGTGGCCGAGGTGGAGGCCGGGATGCAGGCGGTCCACCCCGGTTGCCGGATCGAGGTGGGCGAGCGGTTCGCGCTGCCCGGTCTGGCGCCCGAAGCCGATGGCGCCGCCGAGGCGCTGGCGCGGGCGATCACCGGCGACACCACCCCGCGCGTGGTCAGCTATGGCACCGAGGCGGGGCAGTTTCAGCAGCGGGGTTGGTCGGCGGTGATCTGCGGGCCGGGCGACATCGAACAGGCGCACAAGGCCGATGAATGGCTCGATCTGGCGCAATTCGCGGCGGGATGGGCCTTCATGGAGGCGGTGCTGGAACGGTTGTGCGCCGATGCCTGAGTGCCGACGCCTGAGTGCGCCGCGCCTGCGCTCCGTCATGCCCCTCCCGTCATGCCCCTCCCGTCATGCCCCTCCCGGTCATGCCGCCCGTCGTGCTCCCGTCGCAAGCTGACCATCGGGTCAAAAACTTGTAACCGTTACGCCCCTGCGCCCTTGCGGGGGGCGGCACTTTGGCACAGGCTGGCCTGAGCCATCCCTCACAGCCGCTGCCGCGCAAAGGAGCCGCCATGCCCGTCAAGAACCGTTTCGCCGAGCTTTTGCCCGAAATCACCGCCTGGCGCCGCGACATCCACGAAAACCCCGAACTGCTGTTCGAGGTGCATCGCACCGCCGCCAAAGTGGCGGGGCTGTTGCGTGACTTCGGCTGCGACGCGGTGGTCGAAGGTATCGGCCGCACCGGCGTGGTGGGGGTGATCCGCGGCAAGACCGACACCGCGGGCCGCGTGGTGGGGCTGCGCGCCGATATGGATGCGCTGCCGATCCTTGAGGCGACCGGGCTCGACTACGCCTCGAAAACGCCGGGCAAGATGCATGCCTGCGGCCATGACGGCCATACCGCCATGCTGCTGGGCGCGGCCAAATACCTGGCGGAAACCCGCAA
>CAZPWV010000013.1:3628-16154 GCA_964590825.1 uncultured Rhodobacter sp.
GGCACCGCGGTGGTGATCTTCCAGCCCGCCGAAGAGGGCGGCGGCGGCGGGCGCGAAATGGTGAACGACGGCATGATGGAGCGCTTCGGCATTCAGGAAGTTTACGGAATGCACAATATGCCGGGCATTCCGCTCGGCACCTTCGCCATCCGTCCCGGTGCGCTGATGGCGGCGGCCGACCAGTTTGAGATCACCGTGACCGGCAAGGGCGGCCACGCCGCGAAACCGCATGACTGCATCGATACCACGCTGGTGGCGGCGCATATCGTGGTGGCGATGCAGCAGGTGGCCTCGCGCAACGTCGATCCGCTCAAGCAGGTGGTGGTCTCGATCTGCACCTTCCGCACCGAAAGCGAGGCGCATAACGTGATCCCGCAAACCGTGCTTTTGCGCGGCACCGTGCGCACGATGGACCCGGCGGTGCAGGATTACGTGCAGGCGCGGGTGAGCGAAGTGGCCGAGGGCATCGCCATGGCGCATGGGGCAAAGGCCGAGGTGAGCTATCAGCGCGGCTATCCGGTGACGATGAACACTCCCGAAAATACCGCCCATGCGGTGGCGGTGGCGCAGGCGGTCTCGGGGCAGGTCGATGCCGATACCGCGCCGCTGATGGGGGCAGAGGATTTTTCCTTCATGCTCAACGCCCGCCCCGGCGCCTATATCTTCCTCGGCAATGGCGATACGGCGATGGTGCACCATCCGGCCTATAATTTCGACGACAACGCGATTCCCTTCGGTGCCAGCTGGTATGCGGGCATGGTCGAGGCGCGGATGCCCTCCGCCTGAGGTGCGCCCCCTGCGGGCCGCTCCGTGCAGGAACAAAGGGGGGCGCGGCCGCCCCTCTTGCCCCCCTTTCCGGCCCCCCGGTCACAAAGCCCGCCCTGGATATTTGCGCACTTTGGAACCGCTGGTCCCGAGTGGTCATTGCGGGCGGCCATTTCGGGGCGCGATGTTTCCAAAGTGGTCAAATATCCCAGGGGGTGAATGCGCAGCAGAGGGGGGAAGCGCCCCCCTTTTGCCTTGGCCCCCTTTTGCCCCCCTTTTGCCTTGGGCTGGCCTCAGCGGATCACCATCACCGCGCAGGGCGCATGGCGCACCACGCGGGAGGCGGTCGAGCCGATCAGATAATCGCCAAAGCCGGGCCGATGCGAGGCGATGACGATGCAATCGGCGCCGATCTCTTCGGCAAGATCGAGGATTTCATTGGCGGCATGGCCCGAGCGGATGACCCCGGCGCCGTTCTCGAACTCATTGGCCAGCCCGTCGAGCTGGTTTTGCAGCGCCTGGCGCAGATCGGCGTCGTAGCCCTCGGGCATGTAGGAAATCGCATAGCCCGGCACATCGGCCATCACATGCAGGATGCTCACCCGTGCCCCCGGCGCGGCCAATGCGCGGGCCACATTGAGCGCGGTATCGGGGTTGTGGTTTTCGTCGAAGGCAAGCGGAACGATGATGTTGGAATACATCTGCAACTCCTTGGTTACCGAGACAGCCTAGCGCCGTTGCCGGCGCCGGGCCTTGATGCAAGTCAGCCCCGCAGCCGATCCTGCGGACGATCCTGCGGACGATCTTGCGGGCTGGCCCCCTTGCGGGGCGCTGGTTGGGGCGCGCGGGGATGGGGGGCGGGGAGTTGGGGGGCACGGTTGAGCCGGGCAAGAACCCAAAGATAGGCCAGCACCGCCAGCCCCCAGAGCGCCGGTGTCAGGCCGGGGCGCCAGAACAGCGTGTCAAAGGCTTCGCCGGGCAGCCAGGTCATGCCGGAATCGGCGGTGAACTGCTGGCTCATGGTTTCGCCCAGCCAGTAAAACCCCAGCGTCAGCATCAGCGCCGACAAAAGCCGGAACGGCCAGGGGCCGGAAAAGGCGGCCATCAGCGCCAGGGGCGGCACCAGAACCAGCGCCAGCCCGGCCGATTGCACCGCCAGCCACCCGGCGCTGACTGGCAGGGTCGCGGGCAGGGTCGGGGTGAGTTCGGTGCCACGGCCCAGAAAATCACCCCCCACCCCGGCCAGCAGATTGGCCCAGACGGCCGCGGCCAGGATCATCGCCCCCAGCCCGCCCGCCACCAGGGCCCGCAGTGCCCGCCGCCCCTTTGGACGCATCGCTCAGCCCCCCGTATGGCTCATGTGCCGGCTCATCTGCCCGGAAACGGCGCGGCGGGTGTAATCGAAGTCATGCCCCTTCGGCTTGCGGGCAATGGCGCTGCGCAGCGCCGCCAGCAGCGGCGCATCCTCGGGGCTGGCACGCAGGGTTGCGCGCAGATCGGCGTTGTCTTCCTGGCCCAGGCACATGAACAGCTCGCCCGTGCAACTGAGCCGCACCCGGTTGCAGCTTTCGCAGAAATTATGCGTCATCGGGGTGATGAAGCCGATCTTCTGGCCGCTGTCGCGAAGCCGCACATACCGCGCCGGACCGCCGGAGGTTTCGGTCAGATCCTGCAGCGTGAAGCGTTCGGCCAGCCGGGCGCGGACATCGGAGACCGGCCAGTATTGGCCAAGCCGCATCTGCTCGGACATGTCGCCCATCGGCATCACCTCGATGAAGGTCAGGTCATGGCCCTCTTCGGCGCACCAATGCACGATCTCGAACAGCTCGTCCTCGTTGAAGCCCTTGAGCGCGACGGTGTTGATCTTGACCCGCAGTCCGGCGGCGCGGGCGGCGGCGATTCCGCCCAGCACCGCCTCCAGCCGCCCCCAGCGGGTGATTTCGGCAAATTTTTCCGGGTTGAGCGTATCCAGCGAGACATTCACCCGCCGCACCCCGAGCGCCGCCAGTTCGGCGGCAAAGCGGCCCAGTTGCGAGCCATTGGTGGTCAGCGTCAGTTCCGCCAGAGCGCCGCTTTCAAGATGGCGCGCCATGGCGCCGAAAAAGCTGAGGATATTGCGCCGCACCAGCGGCTCGCCGCCGGTGATGCGCAGCTTTTTCACCCCCAGACCGATGAAGGCCGAGCAGAGCCGGTCCAGTTCCTCGAGGCTGAGCAGATCCTTGCGGGGCAGGAATTGCATGTGCTCGGACATGCAATAGGTGCAGCGAAAATCGCACCGGTCGGTCACCGAAACCCGCAGGTAGGTGATCGGACGGGCGAACGGGTCGATGAGGGGTGCGCTATCCATGACGCGAAGTTAGGGCGGCGCGGCGCCAAGGGCAAGCACCCGGCGTGGCCAAATGCCGGTGGCGAAGCCCGCCGCCCATGGCGGCCCCGAAAGCCCGCCGCCAATGGCGGCCGCGGAAGCCCGCCGCCAATGGGTTGCCCCCGTGCCGGGGCGGGCCTAGGCTGGGGCAAAGGCGAAAAGGGGCGGCGATGGGGCGGTTGCAGGGTTTGACACGGGTTTTTTCCAAGGCACGGCTTGCCGCCGCGGCGCGGCCTGTTGCTGCGGCGGGGCTGATGCTGGCGCTGGCGGGTTGCGCGATGCTGGATCGCCCCGGCGGAATTTTTGCGGCGCGCCCGGCATCGGCCGGGGCGGCGCAGCCGCAAGACCCGTCGGCGCCGGCCGGGCTGGCGGCGCCCGAGGCGGTGGAGATGACGCCCCTGTCTGCGCCCTCGTCCGCGACCCCTTTTGCGCCCCCGTCCGCCCCGCCTGGCGCAACCGGGGCGCAAAGCGCCGATGCGCTGGATACCGCCACCGCGGCCGAGCGGGCCGCCGCCAGCGCCCCGCCTGGCACCACGGCTGGCACCACGGCGGGCACCACGGCCTTGGGCGTGACGATCGCCAGCCTCGGCGATCCGACAGCGGCGGGGTTCTGGCTGCGCACCCCATTGGTCAGCGCCCCCGCAAAAGGCCGGGTGGTGGCGGCGGGCGGCGCCTCGGCGGTGGTCGATCTGATCCCCTCGGGGGGCGTTGCGGGGGCCGGCAGCCAGATCTCGCTCTCGGCGCTGCGGGTGCTGGGGCTGAGCCTGACCGACCTGCCGGAACTGAGCGTGTTCCGGCTCTGAACGCTCAGGTCACCTTGGCGCGGGCGTGAAATTCGGGCCGGTCCCAGGCGCGGGTGGCCACGGTTTCTGCCAGGATTTCCGCCGCGCGGATCACCTCGGCCGTGCCGATGTAAAGCGGCGTGAAACCAAAGCGCAGCACCTCGGGGGCGCGGAAATCGCCGATCACGCCGCGGGCAATCAGCGCCTGCATGATCGCATAGCCCTGCGGATGGGCAAAGCTGACCTGGCTGCCGCGTTCGGCATGGGCGCGCGGGGTGACCAGCCGCAGATCGGGGCAGGCGGCCTCGACCCGTTCGATGAACAGATCGGTCAGTTCCAGCGAGCGGGCGCGGATGTCGGCCATCTCCACCCCCTCCCAAACCTCGAGCGCGGCCTCGAGCGCGGCCAGTTGCAGCACCGGCGGCGTGCCCACGCGCATCCGCGCGGCGCCGGGGGCGGGGCGGTAGCCGGGCTCAAAGGCAAAGGGCGCGTCATGGCCCAGCCAGCCCGAGAGCGCGGGGCGGATTTCGGCGGCATGGCGGGGCGCCACATAGATGAAGGCCGGGCCGCCGGGGCCGGAATTGAGATATTTGTAGGTGCAGCCGGCAGCGAAATCGGCCCCCGCGCCGGCAAGGTCCACCGGCACGGCACCGGCCGAATGCGCCAGATCCCAAAACGCCAGCGCACCGGCGGCATGAGCCTTGGCCGTCAGCGCCTGCATGTCGTGGCGCCGCCCGGTGCGGTAATCGACCTCGGTCAGCATGGTCACGGCCACGCTCTCGTCAATCGCCGCCGCCACCTCTTCGGGGGCGACCACGCGCAGCGCATAGCCCTGCCCCAAAAGCCCGGTCAGCCCCTGCGCCATGTAAAGATCGGTCGGAAAATTGCCGCTGTCAGACAGGATCACCCGCCGTTCGGGGCGCAGGCCCAGCGCGGCGGCGAGCGCCTGGAAGACCTTGATCGAGAGCGTATCGCCCAGCGTGACCGTGCCCGGCGCGGCGCCGATGAGCCGGCCGATGCGGTCGCCCAGACGTTCGGGCAGGTCCATCCAGCCGGCCTTGTTCCAGGCGGTAATCAGCATCTGCCCCCATTCGGCGCGGATCGTGGCCTCGACGCGGGCCGGCACGGCGCGGGGCAGCGGGCCAAGCGAATTGCCGTCAAGGTAGATCACCCCTTCGGGGAGGTCGAAAAGCGTGCGGGTCGCGGTGAAATCGGTGGTCATCGGGGGCTCCTTTGGCGCGAGAGTGGCGCGGGCGGCGCGCGGGCGCAAGGCCACCCGTTGCGCCGCCGGGCTTGACCCCGCCCGGACCGCGCCGCAAAGAGGGAAAAACCGGGGGGGGAGCGCAGGATGCGACCGAAAGACGCGCTGGGCGAGATCGACATTCCGCCGCTGTGGCTGGGGCTTTTTGCCGGGCTTGGCTGGGCGGTGGGGCAGGTGGCGCCCGTGGCGTTGCCCTATGGGCGGGGCGCGGGGCTGGGGCTGATCGGGCTGGGGTTGGCGCTGATGGCGGTGGCGGCGGCGCAGATGGTGGCCCATCGTACCAGTTTCGTGCCGCGCCGCCGCCCCGAGCGGCTGGTGAGCGGAGGGGTCTTTGCGCTGAGCCGCAACCCGATCTATCTGGGCGATGCGCTGGTGCTGGCGGGGGCGCTCTTGTGGTGGCAGGCGGTGCTGGCGGCGCCTTTGGTGCCCGCCTTCATGGCCCTCATCACCCGCCGCTTCATTCGCGGCGAAGAGCGCTGGATTGCCGCCGCCTATGGCGCCGAATACGCGGCCTATCGCGCCCGCGTGCGGCGCTGGCTGTAAGGCGGGCTGTGGGGCTGTTCGTGATCCGGCTGCTGCGGTGCAGAAAAATTGCCGCAGCCGCTTTGGCGGACGCTCCGGGGCGGTTGTGCCGCATTGCCCGGAACGGAAATTCAAGATACTGAAAAGAAAACAAAATCACGCATATCGCCAAGGTATGCGACGGTATGCCGTTTTTTCCGCCGTTTTCGGCCCTGCTTTTCCACAAATTCCCCCCGATCAAGCGCTTGTGAAGCTTTCTTGCGCGGTGCTAAGGAAGGCCACGCCACGTTTGGTTCTTCGGCGCAAACCGTCCGAAGGCAGGAATGGGAGAGAGAAAAGTGAAAATCGGCGCTCCGAAGGAGATTTTCGAGGGGGAAGCGCGGGTCGCGATGACCCCCGATTCAGCGTTGCAGCTACAGAAACTGGGCCATGAATGTTTCATTCAGGCCGGTGCGGGTCATGCGGCAGGCTTTGCCGACGCGGCCTATCAGGCGGCGGGTGTGACCGTGCTCGACAGTGCGGCGGCGCTGTTTGACAGTGTCGATGTGGTGGCCAAGGTGCGCCCCCCGCAAGATGCCGAAGTGGCCCTGCTGAAACCCGGCAAGACGCTGATTTCATTCTTTTATCCGGGACAGAACAAAGAGCTTCTGGAGGCCGCGAATGGCACCGGCGCCACCGTCATCGCGATGGATATGGTGCCGCGCATTTCCCGCGCGCAAAAGATGGACGCGCTCTCTTCCATGGCCAATATCGCCGGCTACCGCGCGGTGATCGAGGCGGGCAACAACTTTGGCCGCTTCTTCACCGGTCAGGTGACGGCGGCGGGCAAAGTGCCGCCGGCCAAGGTGCTGATCGTCGGCGCCGGGGTGGCGGGGCTGGCCGCCATCGGCACCTCGACCGCGCTGGGCGCGATCACCTATGCCTTTGACGTGCGCCCCGAAGTGGCCGAGCAGATCGAATCGATGGGCGCCGAATTCGTCTATCTCGATTTCGCCGAAGCCACGCAGGATGGCGCGGCGACGGGCGGCTATGCGGCGCCCTCGAGCCCCGAATTCCGCGAAGCGCAGCTGAAGAAATTCCGCGAACTGGCGCCGCAGATCGACATCGTCATCACCACGGCGCTGATTCCGGGCCGCGATGCGCCGATCTTGTGGACCAAAGACATGGTCGAGGCGATGAAACGCGGCTCGGTCATTGTTGACCTCGCCGCCGAGCGCGGCGGCAACTGCGAGTTGACGGTGAAAGACGAAAAGATCGTCACCGAAAACGGCGTGACGATCGTGGGCTACACCGATTTCCCGAGCCGCATGGCCGCGCAGTCGAGCCAGCTTTATGCCACCAACGTGCGCCACATGATGGCCGACCTGACGCCCGGCAAGGATGGCGTGGTCAAGCACAACATGGAAGATGACGTCATTCGCGGCGCGACGGTGACGCACGAAGGCGCCATCACCTTCCCGCCGCCGCCGCCGAAAATTGCCGCCATCGCGGCGCAAAAGCCGAAGGAAAAGGCCAGGGAACTGACCGTGGCCGAAAAGAAGGCGCTGGAAATTGCCGCCTTCAAGAAGGAAACCCGCAATCAGGTCGGGCTTTTGGCGATTGGCGGCGGGCTTCTGCTGGCGGTGGGGCTTGTCGCCCCGGCCAGTTTCATGAGCCATTTCATCGTCTTCGTGCTGGCCTGTTTCGTTGGTTTCCAGGTGATCTGGAACGTCAGCCACAGCCTGCACACGCCGCTGATGGCGGTGACGAATGCGATTTCGTCGATCATCATTCTGGGCGCTTTGTTGCAGATCGGTTCGGGGTCCTGGCTGGTCATCATTCTGGCGGCGCTCTCTGTCTTCATGGCGGGGATCAACATCTTTGGCGGCTTCATGGTCACGCGGCGGATGCTGGCCATGTTCCAGCGTTCGTGAGCGGGAGAGGGTAAGATGGAACTCGGGTTTACCACGGCAGCCTATGTGGTTGCGGCCATTCTCTTCATCCTCTCGCTCGGCGGTCTGAGCGGGCAGGAAAGCGCCAAGCGCGCGGTCTGGTATGGCATTGTCGGCATGGCGCTGGCGGTTTCGGCCACGCTGATGGGCCCCGGCGCGGGGCTTTGGCTGATCTCGGTCATCATGATCGCGGCGGGTGGCGCCATTGGCTGGGTCGTCGCCAAGAAGGTGCAGATGACGGAAATGCCGCAGCTTGTGGCGGCGATGCACAGCCTTGTCGGCCTTGCGGCGGTGTTCGTAGGCTACAACACCCACATCACCCTTTCGGCGGTGATGCCGGTGATTGCCGAACATGCCGCCACCGGCACGATGCCGGCCGCCTATGAAAGCCTGACCGGCTTTGCCCGGATCGTGGCGCACAAGACCCTGACCGAAGTGGCCATCCTGAAGGTGGAAACCTTCCTTGGCGTGTTCATCGGGGCGGTGACCTTTACCGGCTCGGTCGTGGCTTTTGGCAAGCTGGCGGGCAAGCTGACCTCGAAGGCGGTGAAACTGCCGGGCGGGCATATGCTCAATGCGGCGGCGGCGGCGGGGTCGCTCTTGCTGCTGCTGGCCTATGCCAACGGGGCCGGGGCCTGGGCGCTTGTGCTGATGACGCTTCTGGCCTTTTTCATCGGCTATCACCTCATCATGGGCATCGGCGGTGTTCTGGTGGCGCGTGGTACGATGGAGTTCTGGCTATTCCGGCTGGGCGGCAGCCGCGATCGGCTTCACGCTCGGCAACGACCTCTTGATCGTCACCGGTGCGCTGGTCGGCTCTTCGGGCGCGATCCTCTCCTACATCATGTGCAAGGCGATGAACCGCTCGTTCATCTCGGTCATTCTGGGCGGCTTTGGCAATACCGCCGGCCCGGCGATGGAAGTGGCGGGTGAGCAGATTGCCATCGATGCCCAAGGCGTGGCCGATGCGCTGAATGACGCCGACAGCGTGGTGATTGTGCCGGGCTACGGCATGGCGGTGGCGCAGGCGCAGATGGCGGTTTCGGAGCTGACCAACCTCTTGCGCGGGCGCGGCAAGACGGTGCGTTTTGCCATTCACCCGGTGGCGGGGCGCTTGCCCGGCCATATGAACGTGCTGCTGGCCGAGGCCAAGGTGCCCTATGACATCGTGCTCGAGATGGACGAAATCAACGAGGATTTCCCCGCCACCGATGTGGCGATCGTCATCGGCTCGAATGACATCGTGAACCCGGCCGCGCAGGAAGACCCGAACTCCCCCATCGCCGGGATGCCGGTCTTGGAAGTGTGGAAGGCGAAACAGGTCTTCGTGTCCAAGCGCGGCCAGGGCACGGGCTATTCGGGCATCGAGAACCCGTTGTTCTACAAGGACAATACCCGCATGTTCTACGGCGATGCGAAAAAATCTCTCGAAGAGCTTTTGCACCTGATGCGCCGCTGAGCCAGAGGCGACCTGCCATTTTGAAAGCCCCGCCCGCAACGGCGGGGCTTTTGTTTGGGGGGCCTGGCGTGTGCAGGCACAGGGCGCATTCCGTATGCGGTTGTATGCCGCAAACCTTTGTGAACTCAGGTATTTTCGTTGGCGTTCCGGCCGTGCTAGGGTAAGCGGGCCAAACCTCCCAAACCGCGACCCTTCAAGCCCCGCCCCCCCAAACAAGGCCCGCCCGATGACGCCGATTGACGACCACCCCTTGCGCTATGCGCTGGTCAACGAATTGCACGCCCGCCCCTTTCCTTCGGTGGGGGTGCCGGCGCATGTCGTTTATCTGGCGATCAAGGAGCCGCAGGACGCCGCCAACCGCGACCGCATCAAGGACCACCGCCACCTGTGCGATCTGCTGACCCGCGCGGGGGCGGCGCTGCCGCCGCTGGGCGTGACCCATCACAGCGCCGCGCTTGGCCGGCACGCGCTGAAATGGGAAAGCCATACCGAATTCACCACCTTTCTCGCCCATGCGCCGGGGGTCTCGGCCCGACCCTTCGACCCCGCCGAAGCCGAGATTTTCCCCTCCGACTGGGTGCAGACGGCACCGGGCGGGCGCATCGCCGCCGTCTCCATCCGCATCGAGGAATTGCCGCCAGAACCGCAAGACATCCTGCCGCTGATCGACGAATGGTTCGTGGCCGAAAGCCTTGTCTGCGCCTGGGTGCTTGAGGAAGCGGCGGTGATTGCCACCGATTTCCGCATCGACCCGGCCGGGCAGATGCGCTTTGCCGTCTTTGTGCGCCCCGGCACCGGGCCGGGCCGGGTCGGGCGCATCGTGCAGCGGATCTGCGAGCTGGAAACCTACCGCGCCATGTCGATGCTGGGGCTGGGCCGGGCCCGCAGCCTGACCAAGCGGCTCAACGCGCTTGACCCGGAACTGAGCGCCCTGGTGGCCGGCATGAACGACGACAGCCGCCCGCCCGAAGACACGCTGCACCGGCTTCTGGCTGTCTCGACCGAGCTCGAAAGCCTTGCGGTGACGCATAATTTCCGCTTTTCCGCCACCGCCGCCTATGAGGCGATCGTGTCCGAGCGGGTAGCGGTGCTGCGCGAGAGCCGTTTTCACAGCCGGCAGAAATTCACCGAATTCATGCTGCGCCGCTATGACCCTGCGATGCGCACGGTCAAATCGGCCGAGGCGCGGCTCAATGCGATGATCGAACGGGCGACCCGTGCGGGCGATCTGCTGCGCACCCGGGTGGATGTGGCCCGGCAGGCGCAAAACCAGAAGCTTCTGGAAAGCATGGACCACCGCGCCGATCTGCAGATGAAGCTGCAACACACGGTCGAGGGGCTTTCGGTGGTGGCGATCAGCTATTACGCCGTCAGCCTTGCGGGCTATGCGGTGTACCCGCTGGCCAAGCGGCTGGGCCTGTCAAAAGAACTCGCGCTGGCCGGCCTGACGCCACTGGTGATCCTCGCCGTCTGGGCCATGGTCCGCCGCATCCGCAAGGGCTTTGGCGGGCACTGAGGGGGCAAGAGCGCTCTGTTCGGCCCCTGACTCTGGTAGGCCCGGAGGGAGTGCCCTTCGGACCAGAATTCAACGGCTTGGACTGTCAAACCGTCCATTCCGCCGTCTTTGATACCAAACGGCTTTTTCGCGGATTGTCAAACCTGCGAAGCCCTGCCGTGTCCCCGCTTCCCTTCTGTCGATCTGACGAAAGGAACGGAGATGACCAAGACCACGCCCAAGCCGTTGAACCTTCGGCCCGCTGAAGTCGCGCCGACGCTCGACTACCGCATGGCCAATGACGCGGCGGCCCTGATCTGCCCCAACTGCGGGGACCAGCATCTTCACCCGTCCGCGCCGCGCGAAGTGGAACCGTCCCGCTGGGATAACCGGACGATCATCGTCCCCTTCGACTGCGAAGCCTGCGACGCGGCGCTGGTTCTGGAGATTGGCGCGCACAAGGGCAACACGTTCCTTAGCTGGCGCGTCGGGATCAAGCCCTTCCCCGAACCCCTCTGAAACGAAGCCGCCGCCCAAGGGGGCAACCTGGGCGGCGGTGGGCAGAACAAGGGCAAGACTGAAGCACCCCATGAAAGGTAACTCCAATGAGCAATGTTATAACGTTGCATCGGTCGAAAAGCAAGGCCGCGCCGATCTACACCAGCCCCGAAGAGGCGGAAATGTTGGCGGGTGACGCCCTGTCGTCGCGCTTTGCCTTCACGATCTTCCCCGACACGAAAGCCCGGACCATGCGGGCCAAGCGCGCCGATCTGATCGCGCTGGCGAAGCTGGTGGCGGGGACGACGGCGGACAGGAAGGACGCCCTGCCTCTGGTTAACCTTGGGCGTTTCGGGGATGCAAGATCGCCGAAAGGGGCTCTGCGGCACGGCGGGAACCTGAAGGCTGTCCATGGGCTGGAAGCCGACTATGACGCGGGCGACATGCCCCCCGAAGAGGCCGCCCAGCGGCTTGCTGAAGCCCGTATCGCGGCCTTGGTCTACACCAGCCCGTCGCATGGCCTTCCCGGCAAGGGGCATCGCTGGCGCGTCCTGTGCCCCTTTTCCGGGGCTCTGCCGCCCGAAGAGCGGGAACGCCACGTCGCGCGCGTCAATGGCGTCCTGGGGGGCGTGTTGGCGGGCGAGTCCTTCGCCCTGTCGCAGTCCTATTTCATCGGTGGCGTGAAGGGCCGCGAACCCGACACCTTCCTTGTGGACGGCGACCATATCGACACGCGGCACGACCTGGACGCGGGCGCGCTTGCCAAGGGGACGGCGAAGGGGGGCGAGACGACGCGCGACGACTCGCAATCGGGCGTCGCCTTCCGCTTCCTCATGGACCGCTTCGCCGAAGGCATGGGCGAAGAGGAAGCCCGCGATGAAATCGCCCAGGACGACGGCGACGCGGGGGCGTGGTGGGCCAAGGTCGATTCTCGCCAGAAGGACAGGGCCGTCACCAAAGCCCAGGCCAAGGAACGGGAACGCGGGGCGGACGTGATCGACCTCTTCGACCATTTGGACGAAGACGGCGACTCTATCGCCCAAGGCGGGGACGACGACTTCGAACTGGACGAAGACGGCGTGATCCGGGCCTTCACGGCGGCCCACAAGGATGAACTGCGGTTCGACCATGCGGCGGGAAGCTGGTTCCGGTTCGACGGGAATTCGTGGCGTCGGGAAGAAACCAAGCTGGCGCACCACTACGCCCGCCAGCTTGCCACCAGCATGGCGGACGACGATCCGAAGGCGAAGCCGCTTCGCAAGGTCCATGTCTGGGAAGCCATCGAACGGGGCGCGCGGACGGTTCGGGAATTCGTCGCCACGTCGGCGGACTGGAACCGGGACCCGTGGCTTCTGGGAACGCCCAGGGGGACGGTGGACCTTCGAACGGGAGTCCTTCGGGACGGTGATCCGGCGGACCATATTTGCCGCCTGACCGCTGCCCCGCCC
>CAZPWV010000013.1:16164-18111 GCA_964590825.1 uncultured Rhodobacter sp.
CGAAGAGCGACTGCTGGCCTTCCTGGACGAAGCCCTGGACGGGGACGCGGAAGCCATCCGCTTCATTCGCATGTGGGGCGGCTATTGCCTGACTGGCGAGACGAAGGAACACGCCCTGGTCTTCGTCTACGGGCCGGGGGGTTCCGGGAAGTCCACGGTGGTCAACACCCTCGCAAACATCTTGGGCGAATATGCCATCACGGTGGACACTTCGACCCTGACCGCCCAGAAGCATGAAGCCCACAAACAGGAAATCGCTCGACTGGACGGCGCGCGGCTGGCCTGGGCGTCGGAAACCGAAAAGGGACGGGCCTGGGCAGAGAACCGTATCAAGTCGCTCACGGGTGGCGACAAGATCACGGCGAACTTCATGCGCCAGAACAGCTTCGAATTCACGCCGCAACTGAAGCTCACCATCGTCGGGAACAATGCCCCGTCCCTGACCAGCGTGGACGAAGCCGTGAAGCGGCGGTTCATCATCCTGCCCTTCGATCATCCGCCCATGCATAAGGACCCTGATCTTCCGGCCAAGCTGAAGGCGGAATGGTCCGGGATTCTGTCTTGGATGATCGCAGGTTGTCTGGACTGGCAGGCGAACGGGCTCTTCCGCCCGGAAGTCGCGCGGCGGGCAACGGAAGCCTACTTCGCGGAACAGGACATTTTCGCCCAATGGATTGAAGAGTGCTGCGAGACCGGGAAGCACGTCGCCGACACGACGGCGAATCTCTGGGAGTCCTGGAGTGCCTTCGCCCACGAGAACGGGGAACAGCCGGGAAACAAGAAGCGGTCTTTCCCTGAGACGCTTTCGCAGCGCGGGTTTGAGGCAATCAAGGACACTCTGGGGATACGGGGGCGGGGCTGGCGCGGACTCCGCGTGGCAACGGAGGACTTCAGTGATGACTTCGAAAGCCTCTAAGTCCCTGAAATCCCTCAATCTGCGACATGTGCGACATGTCATCCGGTTATCGCCTTACGCGCGCGCACACACACACATAGAGGGGAACCGGAACACATGTCGCACATGTCGCAAAGGGTCCTTCCCCGTTTGGGCGCGTCGCGGGGGGCGCGGAGCCCCGGCTTTTCACGCTTTCCAGATTTTCTGGAATCGGGAATCCACCTTGGGCGCTCTAGCCCGCTCTGGAAACTCTGGAATTTCTAGAAATGAGGCAAGCGCATGAACGCCTATGACGCCGAAATCGAAGCCGTCCTGGGCGGCGGCCCTGAAACCCCCGCTGGCGACACGGTGTCCGCCGCCGATCTGGCGGAATGGCTGAACCTGTCCCCGGCGCGGATTCACGCGCTGGCCCGCGAAGGCATCATCCCCCGGACGGACGGGCGCTTCGATCTGCAAGCCGCCGTCCGCGCCTATGTGGAACATCTGCGGGCGGGGCAGCGGGGGCGGCTGTCGTCGGACCCGGACCTGAACGCCGAAAAGCTGCGGCTGGCCCGCGCCAATGCCGAGAAGATCGAACTGGCGAACGCCAAGACCCGCGCGGCGCTGGTCCCCGTCGCCGAAGTCGAATCCGCCTGGGCATCGGTCCTTCGGGACGTGCGGGCCGCCATGCTGGCAATCCCCGCCCGCGTTCAACAGCGGCTTGGGCACCTGACCGCCCATGACGTGCAGATGATCGACCGTGAAGTCCGCGACGCGCTCGAAGAGGCCAGCCATGACGATTGACACCCTGACCGCCGCCCGCGCCCGTGCCTTGGCCGCCCTGAAGCCCCCGCCGCGCCTTTCCCTGGGCGATTGGATGGAAGCCCATATGCGGCTGCCTGAAGGCGTCTCTGCCCTGCCTGGGCGCGTTACCCTGTGGCCCTATCAGCGGGGCATTGCCCAGGCCATCAGCGACCCGCTGGTGGAGCGTGTGACGCTGGTGAAGCCTGTCCGAGTCGGGTTCACGACGTTGCTCACCGGGGCGCTGGCGTCCTATGTCGCCAATGAGCCTT
>CAZPWV010000014.1:0-18031 GCA_964590825.1 uncultured Rhodobacter sp.
ATTGCGTCCATTCGCCGCTGCAAACCCGGATGTTGCAGGAGGCGGCTGCCATCGGTTGCACCACGGTAGACGGGCTTGGCATGTTGCTGCATCAGGCAGTGCCGGGCTTCGAGCGCTGGTTCGGCCATCGCCCCGAGGTCACGGCCGAATTGCGCGCCGCGGTATTGGCGGCATGACCGGCCCCTTCCGCCTTGGGCTGACCGGCTCCATCGGTATGGGCAAATCCACCACCGCCGCGTTCTTTGCCGATGCCGGGGTTCCGGTGTGGGATGCCGATGCCACGGTTCATGCGCTTTACGCCAGGGGGGGCGCGGCGGTTGCCCCGATTCAGGCGGCTTTTCCGGCGGCCATTCGCGATGGCGCGGTGAATCGGTCACAACTGCGCAAGCTTGTCGAGGGCGACAAACAGGCTCTGTTCCGGCTGGAATCGATCGTTCACCCACTGACTACCGCCGCCAGAGAGCGCTTTTTGCGGGCCAATGCGGCGGCAGATCTGGTTCTGTTCGATATTCCGCTGCTGTTTGAAACCGGAGTGGAAAGCGCCTGCGATGCGGTGCTTGTCGTTACCGCCCCCGCCGAGGTGCAGCGGGCAAGGGTGCTGGACCGCGCTGCGATGACGGCGGCGCAACTGCATCTGATCCTGTCCCGTCAGATGCCCGATGCCGAAAAACGCGCCCGCGCCGATTATATCATCGAAACCCTTGCGCCAGACGCCACCCGCGAGGCCGTGCAACGGCTGATCGCCAAAATCCGGGGTCGCCATCATGCGTGAAATCGTTCTGGATACCGAAACCACCGGCTTCGAGCCCTCCGAGGGGCACCGGATCGTCGAAATCGGTGCGGTCGAGCTTGTCAACCACATGCCCACCGGCCGCACCTATCACCAATACATCAACCCCGAACGCGCGATGCCGCAAGAGGCCTTCGAGGTTCACGGGTTGGGCGATGATTTTCTGCGCGACAAGCCCAAATTCGCCGAGATTGCCCAGGCCTTCCTCGACTTCATCGGACCCGAGTCGAAGCTGGTCATTCACAACGCGGCGTTTGACATGAAGTTTCTCAACGCAGAACTGGGCTGGCTTTCCCGGCCGCCGATTGCGACGGATCGTGCCATCGACACGCTGATGATGGCGCGGCGAAAATACCCCGGTTCGCCCGCCTCGCTCGATGCCCTGTGCCGCCGCTTCGGCATCGACAACTCTGCGCGCTCCCTGCATGGCGCGCTTCTCGACTCGGAGATTCTGGCCGAGGTTTATCTGGAGCTTATTGGCGGACGTCAGCCCGGATTTGGCCTGCAAATCGACCCTGTTCCAGCCAAAACAGAGGTTGTTTCCGATACCTGGCGGCCGCGCCCCAGGCCTGCGCCGCTGCCCCCGCGCCTGACCGATGTCGAGGCGGAAGCCCATGCGGATTTCGTGACCAAACTGGGCGACGGGGCGATCTGGAAGCGGTTCCACTGACACAGGCCCGTCACATTTGTGGCGGTTGCGGCAATTTTCCCATTTATCCCCGGCGTCATTGCCCCTACATGCATTTTGTTCTCGGTTTTGGGGGAGGGACCCATGCTGGACTTTGCTGCAATGCGCGGAACCTTGGCGGAGGCCTATGATCTTGCGCCGTCGCTGACCCTGGCCGAGGAGATGCGCCCGATCCATGCCCGCATGGACCGCGTTGTGCCCCTGCCCGACTTTGCCCGCTATGCGCCCTATATCCGGGCGATCAATCAGCTCAAGAAAGCGCGCAATGCCGTTATTCTGGCGCATAATTACATGACGCCGGAAATCTATCATGGCGTGGCCGATGTGGTGGGCGACAGTCTGCAACTGGCGATCGAGGCCACACGCGTCGAGGCCGATACCATCGTGCAATGCGGCGTGCATTTCATGGCCGAGACCTCGAAAATCCTCAATCCGTCCAAGCGGGTGCTGATCCCCGATCTGCAGGCGGGCTGTTCGCTGGCCGAGAGCATCACCGCCGATGGCATCGCCCAGATGCGGGCGAAGTATCCGGGTGCACCGGTGGTGAGCTATGTCAACACCACCGCCGAGGTGAAGGCCGCCTCGGATGTGTGCTGCACCTCCGCCAATGCCGCGCAGATCGTTGCGGCGCTGGCGGAACATACCATCATCATGACGCCCGACCAGTATCTGGCGCAGAACGTGGCCTTGCAGGTGCCGCAGAAAAATGTCGTCTGGTGGGCCGGTTCCTGCATCGTTCACGAACAATATACTGCCGCGGACCTGCGCGCATTTCGCGCCAGCCATCCCGAAACGCGCATCATCGCCCACCCCGAATGTCCGCCCTCGGTGGTGGCCGAGGCCGACTATTCCGGCTCGACCTCAGGCATAATAGACTATGTTTCGCGTGAAAAACCGGCTCAGGCCATGCTGGTCACCGAATGCTCGATGGCGTCGAACATTGCCGATGCCCACCCGGAGGTGAGCTTTCTGGGGCCGTGCAACATGTGCCCCTACATGAAAAAGATCACGCTCGAAAAAATTCTCTGGTCGCTGCACAGCGAAACCGAGGAGGTGCGGGTCGATGCCGCCATTGCCGCGAAGGCACGGGTGGCGGTGGAGCGGATGATCGACCTTTCGCGGAAGACGGCTCGTTGAGCGCCGCATCCGAGGTGAAAACCTCCCGCGTCATCATTGTCGGGGCCGGACTGGGGGCGCTTTATGCGGCGCTGAAGCTGGCGCCGCGGCCGGTGCTGGTGATTTCGCCGGAAAGTCTTGGCGAAGGTGCCTCTTCGGCCTGGGCGCAGGGCGGTGTTGCGGCGGCGATGTCGGCCCCCGATACGCCGCAATCGCACGCATCCGATACCGAGACGGCGGGGGCGGGCACGGTCGATCCGGCGATTGCACGCCTGGTGACCGCCGAGGCCCGGCGGCACATTCTCGATCTGACCGATCTGGGCACGCCTTTCGATCGCAGCGCCGAGGGCGGCTATGTGATGTCGCGCGAGGCGGCGCATTCGATGGCCCGTGTGGTGCGGGTCAAGGGCGATCAGGCCGGCCGCGAAATCATGCAGACGCTGATTTCGCAGGTGCGACAGACACCGTCGGTGCAGGTGGCTGAGGGTGTTCTGGCCTCTGGCCTCGAGGTGCGCGACGCTCAGGTGACCGGTGTCTGGGTCGAGCGCGCCACCATCCCTTCTGCGCCTCTGCTGTTGCGGGCGCCGGCGGTGTTGCTGGCGGGCGGAGGCTCTGGCGGGCTCTTTGCGGTGACCACCAATCCGCCCCGCATTCGCGGACAGGTGATCGGCATGGCGGCGCGGGCGGGGGCGGTGATCGCCGACCCGGAATTCGTGCAATTCCACCCCACGGCGATTGCCAGCGGCGAAGACCCTGCTCCGCTGGCAACCGAGGCCCTGCGCGGCGAGGGCGCCGTGCTGGTGAACCGTTTGGGCGAGCGGTTCATGCTGCCGCTTCACCCCGATGCCGAACTGGCGCCGCGTGACGTGGTCGCCCGTGCCGTCTATCTGGAGCGGCAGGCTGGCCGCGAGCCGATGCTTGACACCCGTGCCGCGCTGGGCGAGAGCCTGCCGCAACGCTTTCCCGCAGTGGCCGAAGCCTGTAAAAGGGCAGGAATAGACCCTGTTTTGCAACCCATTCCGGTGGCCGCCGCCGCGCATTACCATATGGGTGGAATAGCCGTCGATGCGCAGGGCCGCGCTTCGCTGGGCCGGTTGTGGGTCTGTGGCGAGGCGTCCTCGACCGGGCTGCACGGCGCCAACAGGCTGGCGTCCAACGGGCTGCTTGAGGCGCTCGTCTTTGCGCAGATCTGTGCCGAGGGTATCGCAGATGCGCTTGGCGCCGTGGCCTCGGCAGACAAGGTTGCGCTGAGCTTTCCCGAGGGGGGCGCGGCGGTCGATCCTGCGGCGGTGGCACGGTTGCGCCGGGCGATGACCGACGGCGTTGGTGTCGTGCGCGAGGCGCGGGGGCTGCGGGCGGCGCTGCGCCTGATTGCCGAGATCGAGGCTGGTGCCCGCAACGAAGCGGAACGCAACATGACCGCCACCGCCACGCTGATTGCGGCCGCCGCGCTGGTGCGCACGGAAAGCCGGGGCGGACACTTCCGCTCCGATTATCCCAATCCCGACCCCGGCATGGCCAGGCGCAGCCGGATTTCGCTGTCCGAGGCCATGGCGATCCGCGCCCGCGCATTGGAGGAAGAATGACCGCACCGCTTCCGGATTTTCTGCTTGAACCGCTGGTTCGGGCGGCCCTTGCCGAGGATCTTTCGCCCATGGGCGATGTGACGACCCGCTGCGTCATTCCGCCGGGCCGGGCCTATCGGGCAAGGCTTGCCGCGCGCGAGGCGGGGGTGGTGTCGGGGATGCAGGTTGCCGCGCTGGCCTTTCGGCTGGTCGATCCGGCACTGGCGGTGGAGGTTCTGGTGGCCGATGGCAACCCCTGCCAGCCGGGTCAGACACTGATGACCGTCGCCGGCAGCGCCGCCTCGATTCTGATGGGCGAGCGGGTGGCGCTGAACTTTGCCGGACGGCTGAGCGGCATCGCCACGCTGACGGCCGAATTCGTGGCCGAGACACGCGGCACCAAGGCCCGTATCACCTGCACCCGCAAGACCACGCCGGGCCTGCGCATGGTGGAGAAAATGGCCGTAACCCATGGCGGTGGGTTCAACCATCGTTTCGGCCTGTCGGATGCCATCCTCATCAAGGACAACCACATCGCCGCCGCCGGAGGTATCCGCCAGGTTCTTGTGGCCGCTAGCGCACAGCGCAGCCACATGATGCGGATCGAACTCGAGGTGGACAGGCTCGACCAACTGGACGAGGCGCTGCGGGTGGGTGGGGCCGATGTGATCTTGCTCGACAACATGGACAACTCTACCCTGCGCGAAGCCGTGCGCCGTGTGGCGGGGCGGGTGGTGCTGGAAGCCTCGGGCAACATGCAAAGCGACCGCATTGCCGAAGTGGCAGCAACCGGTGTCGATTACATCTCCGCAGGGGCGCTGACCCACTCGGCCCGCACCCTCGATCTGGGCCTCGACTTCTAGATCTTTCCCGCTGCGCGCAGCCCGGCCATCACCAGTTCGCCATAATCGGCGGTGGCATGGCTGGGGTCATCGCCAACGAAACGCGCGGGAAATCCGGGCTCATCGGCCAAAAGCTCGGTCATCGGGTCATAGACCTCAATCCCCATCTGCCGGATCCGGTCAATGACAAGGGCGCGGATCCGGGCAATGTTCGGTTCCGTGGTCATCGGCGGTGGCGGCACGACGATCAGCCGCGCCTCGCGTGCGAGGCGGCGCAGCAGCCGGAAATGCGCCCCCCGAAAATGCTCGACATAGGCCTCGGCAAAGGCGGCGGACATCAGCAACCCGTCCTTTGGGGGCTCGCCGTTCAGCCCCATCATCCGGTGCCCGGACCAACCCATGGGCCGCACCATCAGCGCCAGATGAAAACCGACCGTGGTAATCACCGGTGCGCCGACCGCAAAGACGTTCTGCACCCCCAGCCGGCCCCGGATTGCCTCAAGCGCACTGCGCCCCATCGGCGTTCCTTTCGGCACGAAACCCTCTGCCGACCAGCCGAATTTTCCCTCATGCCAGCCGCCACCGCCAAAGCGCAGCACCTCGGTGCGCAGACCCAGACGCTTGGCGCCATCTTCGAGGGCAATGGTGTGGCTGTCGCCCAGCATCATCACGTCAGGCTTCATTGAACCGCTCCAGAATCATTTCTTCGCAGACGAGGTCTTCCTGCGCCGAGCGCCTTTCGGCCTCGTCGCGCTGCGCGCCATCCTCGGCACTGCGCCCATGAGCCGGAAGCGAAAGGTCAAGCCCGCGGAAGAAATGCGACATCACCAGATCAACCCCGGCAGGGGCGATGCCGCGCATGTTGGGCTCGAAAAACACCGCCCGTGTCGGCGGAGCGGCGATGATTTCATAGGAGGGGAAATAATCCACTGCCGCATGGCCGCGCGCCAGATCACCGGCAACCGCCCGCAGCACGGATTTGGAATATTGCGTTGCCGAGAGCACATGCTCGCCCGAGGCGGTGGCCACAAGCGGCACCGGCGAAACCGTCAGCAACACCTTGAGATCGGGATTCAGCTGCCAAAGCAGTTCCAGCGCCAGTTCCAGATCGCGGATGATCTCCGGGTAGGTGTAGTTCTTGAACACATGCTGTTGCGGATCAAAGCTGCCGACGCCGGTGCCCGGACAGATCGAATAGCTTTGCCCGCTGCGGCTGTTGATCCAGCCTTCGGTAAGCCCGAGGGTAAACACGAAAACATTGGTTTCGGTGATGCAGCGGCGAAACGCCCGTGCGGTTGACGCCAGCGAGGCCTGTGCCTCGGCGGCGTTGACAAAACCTGTCGGCTCGATCTTGGGGCGCAGCATGTCGTGCACGCGGCCCTTTTCATCGGTCCAAAGTTCGATGGTCTCGGGGCCGGCCAGACCGGCGGCCAGCCGTGCCCAGATCAGGAATTGGGCAGCGGTGTAGATATTGCCGGTGCGGGCCGAAAAGATGCCGTAGTTGAAGGTTTTCGCCAGTGCCGGCGGGGTTCGCCCCGGTGCCGGTTCGGCGTTGAACCAGTTCATCTTGCGCGCCAGAAGCGCCCGGCTGATGTGCTGCGCAAAACAGGATCCGAAGGTGGCAAAGATCGCATCCGAGGGCAGCGCCCAAGCCGCTTTCCACAGATCCGACATGCCGAACAGCCCCGGCTCTGCCACCGCCGTGCGCCAAAAACCTTGCGGGGGAATATGTTTATAGGGGTTGTCGTTCTGTTTCATCGGATGTCGCATTGTTGCTTGTTGTTCAACAAAGCATTGCAGCCCCCGCCCCGGCTGACAACCACCAATCTTCTGAAAATCCTGCGCTTATCGGCGAAGGTGGTCGCGGAAGGCGTCAAAGACCTGTTCATAGACGGCGCGTTTGAACGGCACGATCCGCTCAACAAGCGTATCGGGGTGCATCCATTGCCAAACCGAGAATTCGGGGTGTTCGGTGGCGATGTTCACATCGCTGTCGGTGCCCAGAAAGCGGAACAGGAACCATTTCTGCTGCTGGCCCCGATACCGCCCCCCCCAGATCGAGCCAATCAGTTCGGGGGGCAGGTCATAGGTCAGCCAGTCTTCGGTCTTGGCCAGCTTTTCCACCAGATCGGGGCGCACCCCGGTTTCTTCCCAAAGCTCCCGCAGCGCGGCTTCCCTGGGTTTTTCGCCCTTGTCGATTCCGCCCTGCGGCATCTGCCAGGCGGAACCGGGGTTGTCGATGCGCTGCCCGGCAAAGACCAGCCCATCGGCATTGAGCAGAACAAGGCCGACATTGCGGCGATAGGGCAGGGCGGCAAGGGCTTCGGGGGTCATCGGCCAATCCATGTCAAAAGGGGGCCCGAAGGCCCCCGGTCGTTTCGGGTCAGGGTTTGGCGGCTTCGATCGGCGCCGGCGGAATGGCCTCCGCCGCGGTCTCTGCCGATGGCGCGATGACCGCTCCGGCAACCGACAGGCCCTTGATGATGTCGAGCGCATAGGCCAGCTGGAAATCTTCCTGGCGCAGCTTGGCGGCTTCCTCGGCCTTGCGCTGCTCTTCTTCGGCCTGTTTCTTTTCGTCTTCGGTCATCGAGTCATTGGTCAGCACGCCGCGCAGATCGGCTTCGGAGCGGTCGTGCTCGGCGCCGGGTTTTGTCTCTTCGGCCTGCGGCACCGCCGGTGGCTGCGGCACGACGATGTCGGGGGCAATGCCCAGCGCCTGAATCGACCGCCCCGAGGGGGTGTAATAGCGTGCCGTGGTCAGCCGCATGGCCCCCTCGCCGCGAATCGGCATGACGGTCTGCACCGAGCCTTTGCCAAAGCTCTTGGTGCCCACCACAATGGCGCGGTGATGGTCTTGCAGCGCCCCGGTCACGATTTCCGAAGCCGAGGCGGAGCCGCCGTTAATCAGCACAACGATCGGCTTGCCCATTGCCAGATCGCCCGGCGTGGCGTTGAACCGTTCGCTTTCCTCGGGGCGGCGGCCACGGGTGGAGACAATCTCGCCCTTGTCAAGGAAGGCATCCGACACCGCAATGGCCTGGGTCAGCAGCCCACCGGGGTTGTTGCGCAGATCGATCACCACACCGTTCAGCTTGTCGATGCCACCGGCCTCTTCGGCAACCTTCTTCAGGTTTTCCTCGAGGTTGGGGAAGGTCTGATCGTTGAAGGTGGTGATCCGCACAACCGCGGTATTGGCCTCGAGCCGCCCCCGCACGGCGGTCAGCTTGATGGTGTCGCGCACCAGCGTCACGTCGAAGGGTTCGGGGGTCTCGGCCCGCACCACGGTGATGGTGATCTCGCTGCCCACCGGGCCGCGCATCTTGTCCACCGCCTGATCGAGGGTCAGCCCCATGACGCTTTCGCCGTCCACATGGGTGATGAAATCGCCCGACTGGATCCCCGCAGCGGCGGCCGGGGTGCCATCCATCGGCGACACCACCTTGACCACACCGTTTTCCTGCGAGACCTCGATGCCCAGCCCGCCAAAGGTGCCGCGAGTCTGCACTTTCATGTCGTCGTAATCTTCGGGCGGAAGATAGCTTGAATGCGGGTCAAGCGAGCTCAACATGCCGTTGATTGCCGCTTCGATCAGCTTCTTGTCATCGACCTCTTCAACGTAATCGCCGCGGATTCGCTCGAAAATGTCACCGAACAGGTCAAGCTGCTCATAGACCGTCGAGGGTTTTGCGGCTTCCTGCGCCAGCAGCGGTGCAACCTGTGCCGAGATCAGCGTTCCGGCGACGGTGCCGCCCAGCGCGGCCATGATGAACTTGTTCATTCTCAACCCTTGTCCTGGTCTTTTGTCTGGGTGAACCACGGGGCGGGGTCCACGGGCGTCTTGCCCTGTCTCAATTCGATATAAAGCGTTTCCGTGCGTCCTGCGCCACCACCCACGCGTGCCGCCTGTACGAAATCTTCGCCAAATTCCTGTGCCCCCGGTTCGGCACCACCCATCAGCCCCACCGGCGCCCCGGCCTCCAGCACATCTCCGGTGTCACCATAGACGGTCCCAAGCCCGGCCAGAACCAGAAGATAGCCTTCTGCGGGCTCAAGGATCATCACATTTCCGTAGTCGAGCAGCGGGCCGCGATAGCGCACGGTGGCAGGCCAGGGGGCGGTCACCAGCGCCGCCGGGGCGGTGGCCAGAACCAGACCGGGGCGGCGGATGCCGGCGGCATCGGCTTCGTCAAAGCGGCGCAGCAGCGCACCCAGAACCGGCAGCGGCAAGCCGCCCCTGGCCCCGGCAAAATCTTCAAGCGGGGCGCCGATGTCACTGTCCAGATCCGCCAGCCCGGTGGCGAATCCTTCCAGCGTATCGACGCTTTCCACCAGTTGGCGCAGTTCCTCGGGCTCTTCGAGGTAGCGCTGCGGCAGGTCCGTCCGCGCGGCCACCGCCTGGCTCAGCGCGGTGCGGGCGGCCTGAACCGAGCCCAGCCCCGCCGCCAGCACCTTTTCGGCATTGCCCTGCACCGCGCGCAGCGCCGCAACCTCTTCCAGATCGGCGCGCAGGGTCTCGGCCTTGGCCTGAAGCGCGGGGGTGACCGCACCCAACACCATCCCCGAGCGCGCCGACCCAAGCGGCCCTGAAGGATGCAGCAGCAATAGCGGCCCTTCGCTGCGGCTCATCGTGCTCATCACACCCAATAGCTGGCCGATGCTTTCGCGCTGGGTCTCGAAATCGTCGCGAATCTCGTGTTCGCGCACGGCAGCGCGGCGCAGCCCGTCGCGCAGCGCCCCAAGTCCCTTTTCATAGGCGGTGATGGTTTCGGTCAGCGCGGCCACCCGGTCGGCCTTGGTCTGTGCGGCATCGAGCGCCGCAATCGCAAGGCGCAGATCTTCGGCGGCCTGCAGCGCGCCATCGGCGGCAGGGCTGGCCAAGGCGGCCCCGGCCGAGAGCACCAAGGCGAATGCCGCAGCCCGCATCAACGGACAATCAGGCTTTTGCCGGTCATTTCCGGCGGAACGGGAAGCTGCATCAGATCGAGCAGCGTCGGCGCAAGATCCGACAGCCGCCCCTTGGCCAGGCTTGCCCCCGCCGGGCCGCCAACCAGCGCCACCGGCACGAGGTTGGTGGTATGCGCGGTATGCGGGCCGCCGGTTACCGGGTCGATCATGGTTTCGCAATTGCCGTGATCGGCGGTCACGATCATCGCCCCTCCGGCCTTTTCCAGCGCCGCCAGAACCCGGCCGATATCGCGGTCGATCTCCTCGCAGGCGGCGATGGCCGCCGCCAGAATGCCGGTATGGCCGACCATGTCGGGGTTGGCGTAATTCACCACGATCAGATCGTAGCCCTTCGCGATGGCCTCGACGAATTTGTCGGTCACCTCGGGGGCGCTCATTTCCGGTTGCAGGTCGTAAGTGGCCACTTTGGGCGATTTCGGCATGAACCGGTCCTCGCCAGCCCAAGGGGCCTCTCTGCCGCCGTTGAGAAAGAAGGTCACATGCGGATATTTCTCGGTCTCGGCCAGATGAAACTGCGTAAGGCCCTGTTTTGAAACCCATTCACCCAGCGTGTTGACAATGTCGCGCTTTGGGTAGGCGGTGGCCATATAGGCGTTGTGATCCAGCGAATATTCCACCATTCCCAGCATCGCCGACCATTTCGGGCGCTGCGACACGTCGAATTCGGCAAAGCCAGGCTCGGCCAGCGTGCGCAGGATTTCCCGTGCACGGTCGGCCCGGAAATTGAGGCAGAAGAAGCCATCGCCATCCTTCGCGCCCGTGTAGCCGGCAATCACGCTCGGCTTGATGAATTCGTCCATCTCGCCGCGATCATAGCTTTGCGCCACGGCCGCGCCGGGGGTGGCGGCGGCAAGACCCTTGCCCGCGACGATGGCATCATAGGCGGTCGCCACCCGTTCCCAGCGGTTGTCGCGGTCCATTGCCCAATAGCGACCGATCACCGTGCCGACGGTGCAGCCCTCGGGCAACCGCGTCACCAGCGTCTCGACAAAACGAGAAGCCGAATCCGGGGCCACATCGCGGCCATCGGTAATCGCGTGCAGCACCACCGGCACCCCCGCGGCGGAAATCATCCGGCAGGCGGCCAGCACATGTTCGATATGCCCATGCACGCCCCCATCCGAGACCACCCCCATCAGATGCGCCCGACCGCCGGCCGCCTTGACCGTTTCGATGAACGCCAGCATCGCGGCATTTTGGAAAAATGAACCGTCCTCGATCGCCAGATCGATCTGTCCAAGGTCCATCGCCACCACACGCCCGGCGCCGATATTGGTATGGCCCACCTCGGAATTGCCCATCTGCCCGGTGGGCAGGCCGACATCGGGGCCATGGGTAATCAGCGTTGCCTTCGGGCAGGAGGAAAAGACCCGGTCAAGGTTGGGCGTATGCGCCAGCGCGGGGGCGTTTCCCGCGGTCTCCGCGCGTTCGCCCCAGCCATCGAGAATGCACAGAACAACGGGTTTCGGACGGGTCATGAGCGCCTCCTGACGAATTCGCCCTTCTGATACGCCTGCGGGTTGAAAACGGCAACCGAAACGGCGCTCAGACCCGGTGATAGGGCGTTCCGGCCAGAATCTGTCCGGCCCGATAAAGCTGTTCGGCCAGCATCACCCGCACCAGCATGTGCGGCCAGACCATCCGCCCGAACGAAAGCGACCAATCCGCCTTGGCACGCAGGCCGGGGGCGATGCCATCGGCGCCGCCAATCACGAAGGCCAGATCCCGCGCGCCGTCGCGCCAATGGCCCAGCCGTGCCGCGAACTCGGGTGAAGAAACCAGATCGCCGCGCTCGTCGAGCGTGACCAGAACCGCGCCGGGAGGCAAGGCACGTTCCAGCAGCGGCGCCTCGCCCTCCATGCCCAGATTGCGCTTGTCCTCGACCTCGACCACCGTTGCCGGGCCAAGGCCAAGGCTGCGCCCCGCCTTGGAAAAGCGGTCGAGATAGTCGGACATCAATGCAAGCTCGGGGCCGTGCCGCAGCTTGCCCACCGCGCAGACCGTCACCTTCATGCGCCCTGCTCAGACCTGGCTGCCGGTGGGCATCCACATCTTTTCAAGCTGGTAGAATTCCCGCACTTCGGGGCGGAACACATGCACGATCACATCGGCGCTGTCGATCAGCACCCAATCGCCCTGATCCTTGCCCTCGATCTTGCAGTTGCGGCCGAAATCGTCTTTCAGCCGTTCCATCAGCTTTTCGGCAATGGCGCCAACCTGACGCGACGACCGGCCCGAACAGATCACCATGTAATCGGCAATCGACGAGCGGCCCCGCAAATCGATGGTAACGATGTCTTCGGCCTTGTCGTCTTCGAGCGAGGCAATGACGCGGGCCAGAACCTGATCGCTGGTCACTTCGGCATCGAGGGTCCGGGCTGTCATGACGGCCGCCTTTGCGCCCAAGGCTCCGGACGCGAGAGAAAGATGAGACAGGACATTGTCCTCCGAGGGTCCACGCACCGAATGGCCCCGGCGCAGGGCATGAGAAAAGGTAGCATCAGAGAGGTTAAATCTCAACTCACGGTCGATGCCTTGCCGCCCCGGTCGGGCATCGCGGCTCAAATGTCAAGCGATCACAGGCAAATTCCTTGCCTCAGCGGGGGCAAATGGCTATACCGCCGCGCATGATCCGCATTTTCGACATGGATGACCGCGCCCGCCTGCGGGAACGCTTCTACGGTGAAAGCCGTTCGATCCTCGCCCGACTTTGACGTTGGGCCGGGGCCGTGCGCCCCTGTCTTTGCAGTTTCCGCCGATCTTCCTCAGCTATCCGAAAGAGAGAGCCATGTCCGCTCCCAAGACCCTCTATGACAAGATCTGGGATGCCCACGTCGTTTCCGAAGACGCCGATGGCACCTGCCTGCTCTACATCGACCGCCATCTGGTTCACGAGGTGACCAGCCCGCAGGCCTTCGAGGGCCTGCGCATGACCGGCCGCAAGGTGCGTGCCCCGGAAAAGACCATTGCCGTGCCGGACCATAACGTGCCCACCACCGAAGGCCGCGACACCCATATCGACAACGAGGAAAGCCGGATTCAGGTCGAGGCGCTCGACAAGAACGCCCGCGACTTCGGGATCAACTACTATCCCGTCACCGATATCCGCCAAGGCATCGTGCATATCGTCGGGCCGGAACAGGGCTGGACCCTGCCGGGCATGACGGTCGTCTGCGGCGACAGCCACACCGCAACCCACGGGGCCTTTGGCGCGCTGGCGCATGGTATCGGCACTTCGGAGGTGGAGCATGTTCTGGCCACGCAAACGCTGATCCAGAAGAAATCAAAGAACATGAAGGTGGAAATCACCGGCCGGCTGAAGCCCGGCGTGACCGCAAAAGACATCACGCTTTCGGTGATCGGCCATACCGGAACCGCCGGCGGCACCGGCTATGTGATCGAATATTGTGGCGAAGCGATCCGTGCGCTCTCCATGGAAGGCCGCATGACGGTGTGCAACATGGCCATCGAGGGCGGCGCCCGTGCCGGGTTGATTGCCCCCGACGAAACCACCTTTGCCTATGTGCGCGGTCGTGCCCATGCGCCGAAAGCCGCGCAATGGGAGGTGGCGCTGACCTGGTGGAAGACGCTTTTCACCGATGAAGGTGCGCATTTCGACAAGGTGGTGACCATTCGCGGTGAAGATATCGAGCCGGTCGTCACCTGGGGCACCAGCCCCGAGGATGTGCTGCCGATTTCCGCCACCGTCCCCGCGCCCGAGGCCTTTTCGGGCGGCAAGGTCGAGGCGGTGCGCCGTGCGCTGGATTACATGGGCCTGACACCGGGGCAGAAGCTGACCGATATCGCCATTGATACGGTGTTCATCGGTTCGTGCACCAATGGCCGGATCGAGGACCTGCGTGCCGCTGCCGAAATCCTCAAGGGCAAGAAGATCAAACAGGGGATGCGCGCCATGGTGGTTCCCGGTTCCGGTCTTGTGCGCCATCAGGCCGAGGAAGAAGGGCTTGCCCAGATCTTCCTTGATGCCGGGTTTGAGTGGCGCCTTGCGGGCTGTTCCATGTGTCTGGCCATGAACCCCGATCAATTGGGCGAATACGAACGCTGTGCCTCGACCTCGAACCGCAACTTCGAGGGCCGTCAGGGCTACAAGGGCCGCACCCATCTGGTCAGCCCCGCCATGGCCGCCGCCGCCGCACTCACCGGTCATCTGACCGACGTGCGCGAACTGCTCTGAGGAGACCGAAAATGGAAAAGTTCGAAAAACTCTCGGGCATTGCCGCCCCCATGCCGCTGGTCAATATCGATACCGACATGATTATTCCCAAGGTCTTTCTGAAGACCATCAAGCGCTCGGGGCTGGGGGTGAACCTGTTCGATGAAATGCGCTATGACCGGCAAGGCAACGAAATTGCCGATTTCGTGCTGAACAAGCCGCAATACCGGCAGGCGCAGATTCTTGTGGCGGGGGATAATTTCGGCTGTGGTTCCTCGCGCGAACACGCGCCCTGGGCCCTGGCTGACTTTGGCATCAAGGTGGTGGTTTCCACCTCTTTTGCCGATATTTTCTTCAACAACTGCTTCAAGAACGGCATGTTGCCGATCGTGCTGCCGCAAGAGCAGGTGGATCTGCTGATGAAAGACGCCGAGAAAGGCGCCAATGCCCGCATGACTGTGGACCTCGAGGCGCAGCAGATCACCACCTCCGATGGCGTGGTGATTGCCTTTGAGGTGGACGCGTTCAAGAAGCATTGCCTGCTCAACGGGCTCGACGATATCGGCCTGACGCTGGAAAAGGTTGCCGCCATCGACGCCTTCGAGACGCAATCGGCCCAGTCGCGGCCCTGGGTCTGACCGGTCTTGTGGTCAGCAACCCGTTGAAACACAATATAAAGGGCCGCCCACTGGGCGGCCTTATTTTTGCACGAAAATTGATGCAATTGCGCACCAGTCGTTCCCACAAATGGCCAGATTGCGAAACCATTGATTAACCACGCATTGCCAGAAGGGGCGGAAGTGGGCAAAATCATGGCAAGAATGAGGCAGTTCGCCACAATCGGCGAGAAAACGATGCACAGGTCCGGCAAAGTATCGGGTCTGGCAAAGGCAAAGGGCAGAGCCGTGATTTCACGTTATCTGGGCGCGCTGGTGCGGGCGATTCTCGTGATCGTGGTGATCGCCATGCCGTCGATGATGCTTCCCTCGATCAGTGCCGACACCGGCCAGATCGTTGCGCTGATTGGCATTTTTGCCGCTGCGCTGACCTTTTTCGAATATGCGTCGGTCTATCCCGGCCTTGTCGAGTTCCGCGATGCACCGCCCTTCAACCGCATCCGATACGCGTCGCTTCTGGCCACGGTCTTCATGCTGTCGGTGGTGGTTCTGGCGCGCAGCGAACCCTCCACACTGACACAATTTGTCGATGTTCTGGGCGCGGCGATGGCCCGCTCTATCGACCTGCCCTATAGCCCGGTGCGGTTGCTGGTGCTGATGCTGCCCGCCGATGCGACGATGGAACAGGTCGAGCTGATCCGCACCGCCGGCGGTCTTGCCTATATGACCTCGCTGGTCACGCTGGGCTATTTCGTGGTGGTGATCCGGGCGCTGGGCTGGCCCACCGCCGGACAAAGCTTCAACGTCTGGGTGAACCTGCCCACTTTCGACCCGACCACCGGCGGCGATGTGGTCGAACGTCTGCGCCGCGATGCCTGGTTCAATATTGCGCTGGGCTTCTTGTTGCCCTTCCTGATCCCCGCGCTCATCAAGGCGATCTCCACCGGTTTCGCCCCGGTAACACTCGATTCACCCCACACGATGATCTGGACGGTGACGGCATGGGCCTTTCTTCCGGCAAGCCTGTTCATGCGCGGTATTGCCATGGGCCGGGTCGCCAGCATGATCGAGCAAAAACGCCGCGCTTCAGGGGCTGCGGTCTTGCAGCCTGCCTGAGCGCGGCGCTTGTCGCTTTGCCTGCCGGGGCGGAAACGCTGCGGCTGGCAACCTTTTCGCCGCAGTTGTCGCGCTCGGGGCCGGGGCTGGTTCTGGCGGGGCTGGAAAAGCGCGGCGATGCGCAACTCGAGGCGGTGCTGCGGGTCATTGCCGAGGCGCATCCCGATGTGCTGCTGATTACCGATCTCGACTGGGATTTCCGTGGCCAGACGCTGGCCGCGCTGAGCGGGCGTCTGGCGCGGCTTGGGCTTGACTATCCGTTCCATTTTGCGCCGCAGCCCAACACCGGCCTCGATACCGGTTTTGACATCGACGGCAACGGTGTTCCGGGCGAGCCGCGCGATGCGCAGGGCTACGGGCTGTTCACCGGGCAGCACGGCATGGCGGTGCTGTCACGCCTGCCGCTTGGCACGGCCACGGCAAAGGATTTTTCTGCCTTTCTGTGGCAAGACCTGCCCGGATCGCAGATCGAAGCGGCCGCTTTGCCGGCCGGGGCGGGGGCGGTGCAGCGCCTTTCGACAACCGGGCATTGGGATCTGGCGGTTGAAACCCCGGCGGGGCCGCTGCAGATCTGGGCCTGGTCCGCCACGCCGCCGGTGTTCGACGGACCCGAAGACCGTAACGGGCGGCGCAATGCCGATGAAACCGGCTTTTGGCGGCACTACCTCGACGGGGCTCTGCCGGATCGTCCTGCGCCATTGCCCTTTGTGCTGATGGGCAATGCCAACAACGACCCCGAAACGGGGGCGGGCCAGCACGAGGCGATTGCCAGGCTGCTGGCCGATCCGCGGTTGCAAGACCCGCTTGCCGGCCGGGCAACTGCCGATTTTGGCGCCGATATCGGCCCGATGCGGGTGGATTACATTCTTCCGTCGGCGGGGTTGCGGGTGCAATCTGCCGGGGTGATGGCCCCGCAAACGGCGCCGTCTGCGCTGCGCGAGGCGATCACGGCGGCCTCGGATCATTACCTTGTCTGGGTCGATATCGCCTTGCCCTAAGCGGCGCTTGACCGCGCCTTTGCCCTCGGTTACCCCGCTTTCAACCCTTGTTCCGTTGGAGAAAGCCATGGCGAACCCTTCCCTTCTCATCCTTGCCGGTGACGGTATCGGCCCCGAAGTCATGGGCGAGGTGAAAAAGATCATCACCTGGTTCGGCGACAAGCGCGGTCTGGCTTTTGACGTCAGCGAAGATCTTGTGGGCGGCGCCGCCTATGATGTGCATGGCGTGCCGCTGAGCGACGAAACCATGGCCAAGGCGCAGGCCGCCGATGCCGTGCTTTTGGGTGCCGTGGGCGGGCCGAAATATGACGTGCTCGATTTCTCGGTGAAGCCCGAGCGCGGGCTTTTGCGTCTGCGCAAGGAAATGGACCTGTTTTCCAACCTGCGCCCGGCGCAATGCTTTGACGCGCTTGCCGATTTTTCCTCGCTGAAAAAGGATGTGGTGGCCGGGCTTGATATCATGATCGTCCGCGAACTGACCTCGGGCGTCTATTTCGGCGAGCCGCGCGGCATCTTTACCGAAGGCAACGAGCGGGTGGGGATCAATACCCAGCGCTATACTGAGAGCGAGATTGCCCGTGTTGCGCGCTCGGCCTTTGAGCTGGCAAAGCGGCGGGGCAACAAGGTCTGCTCGATGGAGAAGGCCAATGTGATGGAATCGGGCATCCTCTGGCGCGAGGAGGTGCAGTGGGTGCATGACAACGAATACCCGGAAGTCGAGCTGACCCACATGTATGCCGACAACGGCGCGATGCAGCTGGTGCGCTGGCCCAAGCAGTTCGACGTGATCGTCACCGACAACCTGTTCGGCGACCTGCTGTCGGATTGCGCCGCGATGCTGACCGGCAGCCTGGGCATGTTGCCCTCGGCCAGCCTTGGCGCGCCGATGGCCAACGGCCGCCCGCGCGCGATGTACGAGCCGGTGCATGGCTCCGCCCCCGACATCGCGGGCCAGGGCAAGGCCAACCCGATCGCCTGCATCCTCAGCCTCGCCATGGCGCTGCGCTACTCCTACGACATGGGCGACGAGGCGACGCGGGTCGAGAAGGCGGTGGAGAAGGTGCTGGCCGACGGCGTGCGCACCGCCGACCTGATGGGCCCGGAGGGCGGCTCGCCGGTCTCCACCTCCGGCATGGGCGACGCCATCGTCGCAGCACTCG
>CAZPWV010000015.1:0-9188 GCA_964590825.1 uncultured Rhodobacter sp.
GCCCGCGTCTTGGCGCTAAGCAATCTGTTCGGCGTGGCGACGGGCAACGAGCCGATGGGGGCGCCTGCGGGCACGATCAACTGCGCCACGCTCAGGCAATAGCCGGCCTCGATCGCCTGCGTCCGGGTGCCGAACAGATAGCCCGGCGGCGCGGCGAACTGGGTTTTCCACACCCCCCAGAACAGCAGCCCCACCAGCGCCAAAAGCACCGCCCCGCCGCCCCAGAGGGTCAGCGGCGAAAGCTCTTCGTCGGGGTTGCGGCGTGGTTTGGCAACTTTGTCGGGCACGGCATCCTCTGCGCATCCTCTGCCGCCATTGAACCATGGCGCGGTTAAGGAATTGCCAAGGGAAAAGGGCGCCCGAAGGCGCCCTTTCGCATCATGCCCAAGCGCTCACTTCAGCGCTTCGTTGGTGATATCCAGCGTATAGGCGCCTTCGGGTGCCTTGGTAATCACCGGGTCCGAGCCGCCGCCCAGAAGCGTGGCCACGGTGCGTTCGTAATCGGCCACGTCAAGCGCCCCCGCCGAACCCGCCGTCAGCTTGGCCACCTCGCCCATCATGCGCTTTTGATGCGCCTCGGTCTGGGCACCGGTTTCATCGTTTTCCAGCACGATCATCGCGGCTTCATCGGGGTTGGTCTCGGCATATTTCCAGCCCTTCATCGAGGCCCGGACAAATTTGACCATGGTCTCCTTGAAGGCCGGATCGGCGAGCCGGTCCTCCATCACATAAAGCCCGTCTTCCAGCGTCGCCACGCCCTCGTCTTCGTATTTGAAGGTCACCAGGTCTTCGGGCGCGATGCCGGCATCGATCACCTGCCAGTATTCGTTATAGGTCATGGTGGAAATGCAGGCCGCCTGTTTTTGCAGCAGCGGATCGACGTTGAAGCCCTGTTTCAGCACCTCGACCCCATCGGCGCCGCCCGCGGTGGGAATGCCCAGTTTCGACATCCAGCTCAGGAACGGGTATTCATTGCCAAAGAACCACACGCCGAGCGTCTTGCCCTTGAAATCGGCGGGGCTGGTGATGCCGGTTTCCTTGAGGCAGGTCAGCATCATCCCCGAGGATTTGAACGGCTGGGCGATGTTGACCAACGCCAGGCCCTTTTCGCGCGCCGCCAGCGCCGAGGGCATCCAGTCGATCATCACATCGGCGCCGCCCCCCGCCATCACCTGCGAGGGCGCAATGTCGGGCCCCCCCGGCAGGATCGTCACATCCAGCCCTTCCTCGGTGTAAAAGCCCTTTTCCGCCGCCACATAATAGCCCGCGAACTGGGCCTGGGTGACCCATTTCAGTTGCAGTTTGACCTCTTCGGCCAGCCCCGCCCCCGCGCTCAGCGCAAGAACCGCCGCACCCATCAGAAATTTCTTCATCGTCGTCTCCACTGTTGGCTCCGGCTTTGGCGCCGGTCTTGCTACGTTCAATTGCCCCGTTGCGAGGGGTGCCAGAAGGTCATTGCCTTCTCGATCAGCGCCATCAGGCCGAAAAAGCCCGATCCCGCCAATGCCGCCACCGCAATCTCGGCCCAGACGAGGGGCATGTCGAGTTGCCCCACTGCGGTCGAGATGCGAAAACCCATGCCGCGCGTGGGCGAGCCGAAAAATTCGGCAACGATCGCCCCGATCAGCGCCAGCGTTGTTGCAATTTTAAGCCCGTTGAAAAGAAAGGGCAGCGCCGCCGGCAGCCGCAGCTTGACCAGCGTCTGCGCGTAAGAGGCCGACCAGGTGGCCATCAGGTCGCGCTGAAGGTGGTCGGTGGCGGCCAGTCCCGCCACCATGTTCACCAGCACCGGGAAAAACACCATCACCACCACCACGGCGGCTTTCGACTGCCAGTCAAAGCCGAACCACATCACCAGTATCGGCGCGATGCCCACAATCGGCAGCGCGGCGACAAAATTGCCCACCGGCAAAAGCCCGCGTTGCAGGAAGGGCGAACGATCCACCCCGATCGCCACCAGAACCGCCGCGCCGCAGCCGATCAGATAGCCCGAGAGCGCACCCTTCAGGATGGTCTGCACGAAATCTCCCCACAGAAGCGGCAGGCTGGCGGCGATTTTCACCGCGATGTCGCTGGGCGCGGGCAGGATCACCGGGCTGACCGCCAGCCCCCGCACCAGCCCCTGCCACAGCACCAGAAGCGTGACCCCAAAAAGCGCCGGAACAAACAGCCGCGCCCAACCCGCCCCCGGCCAGCGGCTGGCAATGCGGTGATTGAGCGCCCAGGCCGCGCCCCAGAACAGCAGCGCCAGCCAGCCCACCGCGCTCATTGGCCCATCCCCATGCGTCGCAGCGTGGCGCGCTCGATCACGCCCACCACCATCACCAGCCCCGCCGCCAGCCCCGCCGCGGCAAAAAGCGCCGACCAGATCTGAATGGTCTGGCCGTAATAGCTGCCCGAAAGCAGCCGCGCCCCCAGCCCCTGGGTGGCGCCGGCCGGCAGTTCGGCCACGATCGTGCCCACCAGCGCCGCCGCGACGGCGACCTTGAGCGAGGCAAAGAGATAGGGCGCCGAAGACGGCAGGCGCAGCTTCCAGAACATCTCGCGCGGGGCGGCGGAATAGGTCCGAAGCAGGTCAAGCTGCATCGCATCGGGGGCGCGCAGCCCCTTGACCATGCCCACCAGCACCGGGAAAAAGCTCAGATAGGCGGCAATGATTGCCTTTGGTATCAAGCCCTTGATCCCCATCGAGGCAAGCACGACAATGACCATGGGCGCGATGGCCAGAATGGGAATGGTCTGGCTGGCAATCGCCCAGGGCATCACGCTCATGTCCATGGCGCGGGCATGGACGATGCCCACCGCCAGCAACATCCCTGCCACGGTGCCAAGGCCAAACCCCGCCATGGTGGCCGAAAACGTCACCCAGCCGTGAAACACGAGGCTTTTCTTCGAAGTGATCTTTTGCCCCGCCAGCCCCTGCCAAAGCCCCTTGGCCACCTGATGGGGCGCGGGCAGCACGGGGCGCTCCTGCGCCATGGTATCGGCCAGCATCGCGCCAAGCGAAAGCGCGGTGCCGGCGCGGGCGGCCTGATCGTAGCTCCATTGCTTGTTGAGAGCCACCGCCGCGCCATACCAAAGCACCAAAAGCGCCGCGAGAACGGTGAGGATGGGGAAGAGGTTTTTCATCGGCCCGCCTCAGTCATAGGCATGCCCCGCGCGCAGGCCCTCGCGCACGCGGTGCGCTATGGCGAGGAATTCGGCCGAGTCACGAATATCAAGCGGGCGCTCCTTTGGCAGGGTGCTCTCGATCACATCGGTAATCCGGCCGGGGCGGGGCGACATCACGACGATCTTGGTGGACAGATAGACCGCCTCGGGGATCGAATGGGTGACAAAACCGATGGTCTTTTTGGTGCGCGCCCAAAGCTTGAGCAGTTCCTCGTTCAACCGGTCGCGGACAATTTCATCCAGCGCGCCGAAGGGCTCGTCCATCAGCAGAATTTCCGCATCAAAGGCCAGCGCCCGGGCAATGCTGGCGCGCTGCTGCATACCGCCCGAAAGCTGCCAGGGGAACTTTTTGCCAAAGCCCTCCAGGTCGACCAGAGATAGCACTTTTCGAACACGGTCCTCTTGTTCTTCGGCCGAAAACCCCATGATTTCGAGCGGAAGTTTCACATTTCCCGCAATCGTGCGCCAAGGGTAAAGCCCCGCCGCCTGAAAGACATAGCCATAAGACCGCGCCTGCCGCGCGGCGTCCGGGGTCATGCCGTTCACCCGCAGGCTGCCGCCCGTGGGGTGTTCGAGCGCCGCGATGAGCCGCAAAAACGTGGTCTTGCCGCAACCCGAAGGCCCGATGAAGGAAACGAAATCCCCCCGTTCGATGCTCAGATTCACGTCTTTCAGGGCGTGAACCGGCCCATCACCCGTCTCGAAAACAAGGTTGAGGTCTTTCGCCTCGATCACGGACGCCGTCATTACACCCCCGATGCCGGAATGCCGCCGCGCACAACCGGGCGCGGGGCGGTGAGTTCTTTCCAGGTGGAGAGCGCGCGGTTCACCGCCGCCCCCGGTTCGCGCGCCACGAACTGGCCGTGGCCTGCGCGGGTTTGCACCTTTCCGTCTGCCACCGCAACCTGCCCGCGCGTGAGCGTGTAGCGCGGCAGGCCGACCACTTCCTTGCCCTCGAAGACATTGTAATCAATGGCAGATTGCTGCGTGGCGGCGGAGATGGTCTTTGACGCTTTCGGATCCCAGACCACGATATCGGCATCGGCCCCCAGCAGAATCGCCCCCTTCTTCGGGTAGATGTTCATGATCTTCGCAATATTGGTCGAGGTCACGGCGACAAATTCATTCATCGTGATCCGCCCGGTGTTGACGCCCGCACTCCAGAGCATCGGCATCCGGTCTTCAAGCCCGCCGGTGCCGTTGGGGATTTTCGTGAAATCGCCCCGCCCGAAGCGTTTCTGCTCGGAGGTGAAGGCGCAATGGTCGGTCGCCACCACGCTCAGCGAGCCCGAGGCCAGCCCCGCCCAAAGACTGTCCTGATGGTTCTTGGAGCGGAAGGGGGGCGACATCACCCGCCGCGCCGCATGGTCCCAATCGGGGTGGAAATATTCGCTTTCGTCCAGCGTCAGATGCTGGATGAGCGGCTCGCCCCAGACCCGCTTGCCCTGCATCCGCGCGCGGCGAATGGCCTCGTGGCTCTCCTCGCAGGAGGTATGCACCACATAAAGCGGCACGCCGGCCATATCGGCAATCATGATGGCGCGGTTGGTGGCCTCGCCCTCCACCTGCGGCGGGCGCGAATAGGCATGGGCCTCGGGGCCGGTGTTGCCCGCCGCCAGCAGACGGGCCGACATTTCCGCCACCACATCGCCGTTTTCGGCATGAACGAGCGGCAGCGCGCCCAGTTCGGCGCAGCGGCTGAAACTGGCAAAAAGCTCGTCATCGTTCACCATCAAGGCGCCCTTGTAGGCGAGGAAATGCTTGAAGGTGTTGATGCCGCGGTCCACCACCTGTTGCATCTCGTCAAACACCTGCTCGCCCCACCAGGTGATCGCCATGTGGAAGGAATAGTCGCAATTGGCGCGGGTGGACTTGTTGTCCCACATCTTCAGCGCATCCATCAGCCCCTGGCCGGGGCTGGGCAGCGCGAAATCAACCACCATCGTCGTGCCGCCCGCCAGCGCGGCGCGGGTGCCGGACTCAAAATCATCGGATGAGTAGGTGCCCATGAAGGGCATTTCCAGATGCGTATGCGGGTCGATGCCGCCCGGCATCACATAACAGCCCGTGGCATCCAGCACGGTCTCGCCCACCAACCCCGGCCCGATGGCGGTAATCACCCCGCCCTCCACCAGCACATCGGCCTTGTAGGTCAGGTCGGCGGTAACAATGGTTCCGTTCTTGATGACGGGGGTCCGGGGGCCGCGCCCCCGGCCTTGGCTCAGCTTACCACGCCCGCCGTTTCCAAGACGGCATGGAACAGCACATCGGTGCCCGCCGCCGCCCAGTCGGGGCTGATATCTTCGGCCTCGTTGTGGCTCAGCCCGCCGACGCAGGGGCACATCACCATGGTGGCGGGCGCCACCTTGGCGGCCCAGCAGGCGTCATGCCCCGCGCCCGAGATGATGTTCATGTGGCTGTAGCCCAGCCGCTCGGCGGCGGCGCGGACATTGGCCACCAGCTCGGGGGCAAAGGTGACCGGGTCGAAATGCCCCACCGCCTCGACCGCGCAGCCCACGCCCAGTTCGGCGCAAATCGCGGCCGCCCGCGCCTCGATTTCGGCGCGCATGCCATCGAGCTTGGCCTGATCGGGGCTGCGGATATCGACGGTGAACACCACCGTTCCGGGCAGCACATTGCGCGAGTTGGGGGCGAATTTCACCTGCCCCACGCCGCCCACCGCGCCCGGCTGGGCCGCCATCGCCACCTGATGCACCATCTCGAAAATCCGCGCCATGGCAAGGCCCGCGTTCACCCGCAGATGCATCGGCGTCGAGCCGGTATGCGCCTCGCGGCCGGTGAGGGTGAATTCGAGCCACCACAGCCCCTGGCAATGGGTGACCACGCCAATCTCCTTGCCCTCGGCCTCCAGGATCGGCCCCTGCTCGATGTGCAGTTCGTAATAGGCTTGCATCTTGCGCGCCCCCACGGGCTCGGGCCCCACCCAGCCGATGCGGGCAAGCTCGTCACCGAAGCTCTTGCCCTCGAGGTCCTTGCGGCCATAGGCGTAATCGAGGCTGTGCACCCCGGCAAACACCCCCGAGGCCAGCATGGCCGGGGCAAAGCGGGCGCCTTCCTCGTTCGTCCAGTTCACCACCACAATCGGGTGGCGGGTGCGAATGCCAAGGTCATTCATCGAGCGGATGCATTCAAGCGCGCCCAGCACGCCCAGCACGCCGTCGTATTTGCCGCCCGTCGGCTGGGTATCAAGGTGGCTGCCCACATAGACCGGCAGGGCATCGTGGTCTTCGCCCGGGCGCGTCATGAACATCGTGCCCATGGCATCGACGCCCATGCTCAGCCCGGCCTCTTCGCACCAGCGCTGGAAAAGGCCACGCCCCTCGGCATCGGCATCGGTCAGCGTCTGGCGGTTGTTGCCGCCGGCCACGCCGGGGCCGATGCGCGCCATCTGCATGAGACTGTCCCACAGGCGCGCGGAATTGATACGGAGGTTTTCCCCGGGGGCTGGCATCTGGCTTTCTCCCTGTCGGCTGCGGGGCTTCGGCCCTCTCGCGACGAATCTTTTCTGACCGATTGGTCAAGGGAAGGAGGCCACGGTTCCGCCCATGGGTCAACGGAAATTGCGCATGGGGCCCCGAAGGGCGCGATGGTTTTGCGGGCGGGTGCTTGTTTTTTAGGCAGGGGGTTTGGCAAGGGCCGGTGGCCGGAAGGGTAACATCCGATTGTCAGATTGCCTTTCCAAGTGTAGCTTGAGCGTCGCGCTCTAGGCGGGGACGTTGACAGCCCCAGCTATTGCTCGACTTGGAGACCGTCATATGGATATTTCATCTTACGCAGCACTCACAAAAAAACAGGATTGGCGCGGAGTTTGTGATCTGAATCAGGTTCCATTCGATACTTTCGGAACCAAGAAAGAACTGAAAGTTCTGCACGAATACCTTGAGACTGATGAAGTCGTTCTAGCAATATGCTCCGGAACTGTCACCGGAGGAATAAATGCAAACGCATTCGACAACGGATTGAGCACCTGGATCGTAGCCCTTACGAACGAGCGCTTTTTGTTTCTCGACCACGCGTTGCTATCAAAATCTGTAGACACTCAGTCGGTGCGACACGACAAGGTGCAAGCGGTTTCGGCCTCGCAAGGCTGGGTTCTTGGAAAGATCATGATCGACATCGGCGCACGGGTCATAACAGTTGATAACGCGCAGAAACCCGCCGTTGCCGCGATGGCAGATCTTGCCAACAAGTGGATGCGCGAACGCGAGAAGGGTGTGCCACACATAAGCGCCACTTCCCCGCCCCCGCTACCGGTAGCGGCGCAGGACGATCTGATGGCAAAGCTTGAGCGTCTGGCTTCGCTTCGAGAGCGAGGACTTCTTGACGATGCAGAGTTCAAGGCAGCAAAAGCCAAATTGCTCGACTTGACTTCATAAACGACCCCCGGCGTTTCCGCCGGGGGCCTTCTTCCTCACTCCAGCCCCTCAAGCACCTCCTTGAGCGTGCCGATCAGCTGGTCGATGTGGGCTTTTTCGATAATCAGCGGCGGGCTCATGGCGATGATGTCGCCGGTGGTGCGGATGAGAATTCCCTTCTCGTAGGCTTTCAGGAACGCGCTGAAGGCGCGTTTGGTGGGCTCGCCGGCGATCGGTTCCAGTTCCACCGCGCCAATCAGCCCCTCGTTGCGGATGTCGATCACATGGCGCGTGCCCCGCAGGCTGTGCAGCGCGTCTTGCCAATAGGGCGCCATTTCGGCGGCGCGCTCGAAAAGCCCTTCTTCGCGGTAGGTTTCCAAGGTGGCAATGCCGGCGGCGGCGGCAATCGGGTTGCCCGAATAGGTGTAGCCGTGGAACAGCTCGATCATATGCTCGGGGCCCTGCATGAAGGCATCGTGCACCGCGCCGGTGGTAATCACGGCGCCCATCGGAATGACGCCATTGGTCAGGCCCTTGGCCGTGGTCATCATGTCGGGCAGCACGCCGTAATGCTGGCTGGCGAAGGCCGAACCAAGCCGGCCGAAGCCGGTGATGACCTCGTCGAAAATCAGCAAGATGCCGTGTTTCCTGGTGATTTCGCGCAGCTTTTGCAGATAGCCCTTGGGCGGCAACAGCACGCCGGTCGAGCCGGCCATGGGCTCGACAATCACCGCCGCGATGGTTTCCGCGCCGTGCAGCGCCACGATGCGCTCCAACTCGTCGGCCAGATGCGCGCCATGCTCGGGCTGGCCCTTGGTGAAGGCGTTTTGCGCCGGCAGGTGGGTGTGCGGCATGTGGTCCACCCCGCCCAGCATCTGCCCGAACACCTTGCGGTTGGTGACAATGCCGCCCACCGAAATGCCGCCGAAGTTGACGCCGTGATAGCCCCGCTCGCGGCCAATCAGCCGGGTCCGGGCGCCCTCGCCGCGGGCGCGGTGATAGGCAATCGCCAGTTTCAGCGCGGTTTCGACCGATTCCGAGCCCGAGTTGGTGTAGAACACATGTTCCATCCCCTCGGGCGCAATGTCGATAATGCGGTTGGCAAGCTCAAAGGCCGCCGGGTGACCCATCTGGAAGGCGGGCGCATAGTCCAGCTCGGCCGCCTGCCGGGCAATCGCCTCGGTGATGCGCGGCCGGCAGTGGCCGGCGTTGCAGCACCAAAGCCCCGCCGTGCCATCGAGCACCTGACGGCCCTCGGCGGTGGTGTAATGCATGTCCTTGGCGCCGACGAACATGCGCGGCGCCTTCTTGAACTGGCGGTTCGCGGTGAACGGCATCCAGAAAGCATTCAGGTCGTTGGGCGTCTTGCGATCCAGCGCCATGGAGATCTCCCGTCGAATGGTCCGGTTTGGATGCCGGCCCTGATTGTTTGACCGATCGGTCAGGATAAGGCTAACATGCCTGCACCGCCCGTCAAGCCACGGCGGGGGCTGGCCAATGCCGACAGGGAAACCCCGCGGCCCGGAACTGTCAAGCCCGGCACCGGAAACGGGTGGCGGAAACGGGCGGCATCGGCAAGGCTTGCTTTTGGGCGCTGGTGCGCTATAGCCGCCCGAACCCCGGAGGAACGATGGACGAAGC
>CAZPWV010000015.1:9198-11748 GCA_964590825.1 uncultured Rhodobacter sp.
GTGGCGCTAGACCTCGGGGCGAAAGGATGCCCCGTGACCGATCAGGACCCGCCCTCGCGGCCCCAGACCCGCATTCAGGCCCGCAACACGCGGGCGATTCTCGAGGCCGCGCTGGAGGTGTTTTCGGCGCAGGGGTTTCGCGGCGCCACGCTCGACCAGATTGCCGCCCAGGCGGGGCTCTCCAAGCCGAACCTGCTCTATTATTTCCCCTCGAAAGAGGCGATCCATGTCGAACTGCTGTCGAAGCTGATGGATGTCTGGCTGGCACCGCTGCGCGATATCCGCGCCGAGGGCGAGCCGATGGCCGAGATCATGGGTTACATGCGCCGCAAACTGGAGATGAGCCGCGAGATGCCGCGCGAAAGCCGGCTGTTTGCCAATGACATCTTGCAAGGCGCGCCGCGCATGGGCGAGGCGCTTTCGGGCACGCTCAAGCATCTGGTCGATGACAAGGCCGAGATCATCCGGGGCTGGGCCGAGGCCGGGCGGATTGCGCCGGTCGATCCGCATCACCTGCTGTTCTCGATCTGGGCGCTGACCCAGCATTATGCCGATTTCGACGTGCAGGTGCGGGCGGTGCTTGGCCCCGCGCATGACCCTTTTGCCGAGGCGGAGCGCTTTCTCGACACGCTGTTTGTCCGGCTGCTGCGGGTCTAGAGCGCCCCGTTAACCACCAGTCAAAATCGTTGCGCATGGTAACGCTTGGGTAACTTGGCGGGCGCATCTTTGTGACATGGGGGTTTCATATTCGAGGAGAGTGGGGAATGGACCGCATATCGGGGCTGATGCCCCAAGTCGGGTGGTCGCCATTGCTGGCGGTAGCCACGCCAAAACGGGCTCCGGCAACAACGGTGGAGCCGGCTGCGAAATCGGCCAATACCAATGGCGGCATGAGTGCCGATGTGAACGCACAGGCACAGGCCGCCAAGGTCGTGCAGTTGCAAACCCGCGCGCAGGATGCGGCGGTGGAGGCTGCGGTGCTGGCACAAAGCCGCGCTGCCGAGCAGCCCGACCCGGATGCGCCCACCGGGCCGCCGCCGACCTTTGACGTGACGCCGCTGGAGGCCAAGGCCGCCGCGCTGCGCGCCGCACCAAAGACCGACGCCGAAGCGACCCCGGCCCGTCCGGCCCGGCCCGAGCCGTCAGCGCAGCAGAGTTCTGCGCCCGAGGCGACGGCCGAACCGCAACCGGAACCGGCCACGCAATCGGCCACGCAATCGCCGGTGCAAGGCGAGTGGCAAGCCACGGCAGAGGCGCCGGAACCAAGCCTCGACGTGACCCGCTAGCGCCCCCGGCCGGGGACGCCAGAGCAAACGGCCAGAACGGACACCTATTCGGCGGGTGTGCTTGCGCAGGCAAGCCCCCCGCCCGAAGGGTTGTTGGGGTGGGTCGTCCAGTTGCCATAGGGCTCGACCTTGCGCCCGGTGCGCGGATCCACCGTGCCGATGGGCAGGGTCTTCATGGTGATGCACTCGACCGGGCAGACATCAACGCACAGGTTGCAGGCCACGCAGTCTTCGTCTTTCACGGTAAAGGTCCGGTCCGCGCTCATGGCGATGGCCTGATGGCTGGTATCCTCGCAAGAGGCATAGCAGCGCCCGCATTTGATGCAGTCGTCCTGATCGATCACCGCCTTGGTGACGTAGTTCAGGTTCAGATATTGCCAATCGGTCACCTTGGGCACCGCCAGCCCGACAATCTCGGAAACATCGCTGAAGCCCTTGCGGTCCATATAATCGCTCAGCCCCGAGATCATTTCCTGCACGATCTTGAAGCCATAGGTCATCGCAGCGGTGCAAACCTGCACATTTCCCGCGCCAAGTGCCATGAATTCCGCCGCGTCGCGCCAGGTGGAGACGCCACCGATGCCCGAAATCGGCAGGCCCGCCGTTTCCGGGTTGCGGGCGATCTCGGCCACCATGTTCAGCGCGATGGGTTTGACCGCCGGGCCGCAATAGCCGCCATGCGTGCCCATGCCGTCAATCGTTGGCTCGGGGGCAAAGAGGTCAAGGTTGACCGAGGTGATCGAGTTGATCGTGTTGATCAGGCTGACCGCATCGGCGCCGCCGCGTTTGGCCGCCTCGGCGGGTTTGCGGATGTCGGTGATGTTGGGGGTCAGCTTGACGATGCAGGGCATCCGCGAATGTTGCTTCACCCAGCGGGTGACCATTTCGATATATTCGGGCACCTGCCCCACCGCCGCGCCCATGCCGCGTTCGGCCATGCCATGCGGGCAGCCAAAGTTCAGCTCTACCCCATCGGCGCCGGTATCTTCCACCCGCGCCAGAATCGATTTCCAGCTTTCCTCGTCGCAGGGCACCATGAGCGAGATCACCAGCGCCCGGTCGGGGTAGTCGCGTTTCACGCTCTTGATTTCGCGCAGGTTCACCTCCAGCGGGCGGTCGGTAATCAACTCGATATTGTTGATCCCCAGCACCCGGCGGTCGGCGCCATGAATGACCCCATAGCGCGGCCCAGAGACATTGACCACCGGCGGGCCGTCAAGGCCCAGCGTTTTCCAGACCACGCCGCCCCAGCCCGCCTCATAGG
>CAZPWV010000015.1:11758-15051 GCA_964590825.1 uncultured Rhodobacter sp.
ACGTTCACCTCCTTGTCGGTGGGCGGCGCCGAGGCCAGCCAGAACGGGTTGGGCGATTTGATGCCGATGAAAGTCGAGGTCAGATTGGCCATGGTTCAGGCCCCCATCAGAAATGCGTGAATGTCTTCGGCGGCGTCGCGGCCCTGCGCCACGGCGGTGACCGTCAGGTCTTCGCCGCCCAAGGCGCAATCGCCCCCGGCCCAGACCCGCGCCAGCCCGGTGCGCCCGGCGCCGTCGGTGGCAATCTTGGCCCCCTTCACCACCAGCCCCGCAGGCAGCGGCCCCAGCGCCTGGCCGATCGCCGACAGCACCTGATCGGCGCCCAGCCGGAAGGTCTGCTCAAGCATCCGCAGCCCCGCACCCGTGCTTTCGGTGCGGGCAAATTCCACCTCGATGCGCCCGCCCACCGCATGGAGCGCCACCGGCGCGGCGTTGAAGACGATCTTCACGCCATGGGTCTGGGCGTGGTCCTGTTCGTGGCGCGAGGCGGGCATTTCCGCCTGACTGCGGCGATAGACGATGGTGACATGCTCGGCGCCCAGCAGTTTGGCCTGCACCGCCGCATCGACCGCCGTCATGCCGCCGCCGATCACCACCACCTCGCGCCCCACCGGCAGGGTGGACAGGTCTTCGGCCTGGCGCAGCGCGGCGATGAAATCGGTGGCGGGCGTGGCCAGATCGGCCCCCGGCACGCCCAGCCCGTTTACCCCCGCCAGCCCCATGCCCAGAAACACCGCGTCATGTTCGGCCAGCAGGTCCGCAAGCGTGCCATCGCCCCGGCGCCCCAATTGCCAGTTTTCCAGCATGGTGATGCCGCCGACCTGCAACAGCCAGGCCACTTCACGCGCGGCAAAGCCCCCCGGCGCCTTGTAGGCGGCGATGCCGTATTCGTTCAGCCCCCCCGGCTTGAGCCGCGCATCATGGATGGTCACCTCATGGCCCTTCAGCGCCAGCCGATGCGCGCAGGCCAGCCCCGCCGGCCCCGCCCCCACCACGGCAACGGATTTTTCCGTGCGCGCGGCGCGCTGAAACGGCATCTGCCCGGTGGCCATCAGCCGGTCGGTGGCAAACCGCTGCAACAGGCCGATTTCAACCGGCTTGCCCTCGGCCGCCTCGCGCACGCAGGCGCCCTCGCACAGCGTCTCGGTCGGGCAGACGCGGGCGCAGATGCCGCCAAGGATGTTTTGCGACAAGATCGTGCGCGCCGCCGCCTCGGGCGTGCCGGTGGCGATCTGGCGGATGAACAGCGGCACATCGATGCTGCTGGGGCAGGCCACCATGCAGGGCGCATCGTGGCAGAAATAGCAACGGTCCGCCGCCACCTGCGCCTCGTGCGGGCTCAGCGGCGGGGCGACATCGGCGAAATTGGTGCGGTAAGCATCCGCCGCAAGGCGTCCGGGCACCACTCCGGGCGTGAACTGGCTGTTGGTCACCCTGGACCTCCCTGGCTTGTCATTGCCCCTACGCTGCCACGGTCTGAAATTTTATCAAGTGGTAAAATACGCTGCGCCGCGGCAGGCCCGCCGCTTTTCGCCCGTTTGCCGCTTTTTTGGGCAAACCCCCTTCCCCTGCGTCAGTCGTTCACGCTTTCCTCGCCCGATCTCCTCGCGTATAAGCGGGCCTGATAGCGCGAAGCCCGGCAGTGAACGACCGGGGAGAAACCTGACAGAGCCCTTCGAGGACCGCATGACCAAACACTCGCATGAAAACGACGTCGCCTTCATTCAGGCGCTGGCCGAGCTTCTGAACAAGAACGACCTGACCGAGATTGCGGTCATGCGCGAATATGGCGAAGACGACAGCCTCGAGGTGCGCGTGGTGAAACAGGCGACCGTCGTGGCCGCTGCGCCCGCCCCGGTTTACGCCGCCGCCCCCGCCGCCGCGCCCGCCCCGATGGCCGCCGCCGCCCCGGCCGCCGCCGCCGATGCCGACCCGGCCAGCCACCCCGGCGCCGTCACCTCGCCGATGGTGGGCACGGTTTACCTCTCGCCCGAGCCGGGTTCGTCGGCTTTCGTCAAGCTGGGCGATACGGTCAAGGAAGGCCAGACGCTGCTGATCGTCGAGGCGATGAAGACGATGAACCACATTCCGGCGCCGAAATCGGGCACGGTGAAGCGCATCCTCGTCGATGACGGCACGCCGGTGGAATACGGGTCTGCCCTGATGATCGTCGAGTGAGGCGGCCATGTTTGAAAAAATCCTGATCGCCAACCGGGGCGAGATTGCGCTGCGCGTGATCCGCGCCGCCCGCGAGATGGGAATTGCCTCGGTGGCGGTGCATTCCACCGCCGACGCCGATGCCATGCATGTGCGCATGGCCGATGAGAGCGTCTGCATCGGGCCGAACCCGTCCTCGGAAAGCTACCTGAGCATTCCCGCCATTGTTGCCGCCTGCGAAATCACCGGCGCGCAGGCGATTCACCCCGGCTATGGCTTCCTCAGCGAAAACGCCACCTTCGTGCAGGTGCTCGAAGACCACGGCATCACCTTTATCGGGCCCTCGGCGGCACATATCCGCATCATGGGCGACAAGATCACCGCCAAGGACACCGCCAAGGGGCTTGGCATTCCGGTGGTGCCCGGCTCGGACGGCGGCGTACCCGATTTTGAAACCGCGCGCAAGGTGGCGGCGCAAATCGGCTACCCGGTCATCATCAAGGCCACGGCGGGCGGTGGCGGGCGCGGCATGAAAGTGGCGCAAAGCGAGGCGGAGCTGGAGATTGCCTTCCGCACCGCGCGCTCGGAGGCCAAGGCCGCCTTCGGCAATGATGAAGTCTATATGGAGAAATATCTCCAGCGTCCGCGCCACATTGAAATTCAGGTGTTCGGCGACGGCAAGGGCCGCGCGGTGCATCTGGGCGAGCGGGATTGTTCGTTGCAACGGCGCCACCAGAAAGTGTTCGAAGAGGCCCCCGGCCCCTGCATCACCCCCGACGAGCGCGCCCGCATCGGTGGCATCTGCGCCAAGGCGATGGGCGAGCTGGGCTATTCGGGCGCCGGCACGATCGAGTTCCTGTTCGAGGATGGCGAGTTCTATTTCATCGAGATGAACACCCGGTTGCAGGTGGAACACCCTGTTACCGAAGGGATTTTCGGTGTCGATCTGGTGCGCGAACAGATCCGCGTCGCGGCCGGGCTGCCGATGGAATTCACGCAGGAAAACCTGGTGATCCGTGGCCATGCCATCGAGGTGCGGATCAACGCGGAAAAACTGCCGAACTTCGCCCCCTGCCCCGGCAAGATCACCCAATATCATGCGCCGGGGGGCCTGGGCGTGCGGATGGACTCTGCGC
>CAZPWV010000015.1:15061-17876 GCA_964590825.1 uncultured Rhodobacter sp.
GACGGCTACCGCATCCCGCCCTATTACGACAGCCTGATTGGCAAGCTGATCGTGCAGGGCCGCGACCGGCCCGAGGCGCTGGCGCGGCTGAGCCGTGCGCTGGGCGAACTGATCGTCGATGGGGTGGATACCACGGTGCCGCTGTTTCGGCAGTTGCTGGACGAGCCCGATATTCAGTCGGGCAATTATTCGATCCACTGGCTCGAAAAATGGCTGGCCAAAACCTACGGCTAAGCCCGTCCGCTACCGGCCCCAAACGCCCCTTCGGGGGGGTTTTGTTTGATATCAAGCCCTTGGCCGCAACAGGCAGGTGCCGCGACGCTTGACTTCGGGGCGGTAATAGTCGTTCACCGGGCGGCGTTCGGGGCGCGGCAGGCGGTCCCAGTCCAGCCATTCGGTGGTGTAGCCCAGCACATCGGCCATCGCCTCCATCGCGGCGAAACTGGGGATGCCGATCAGCGCCTTTTCCTGCCCTTCGGTCTGCGGGATGGCGTTCAGCTCGTTGCCGGTATCTTCGCGCACCAGCATGATGACCTGACCGGGGCGCAGGGAAAACTCGCTGTCCACGATGATGAGACCGGGCTTGAAGCGGCTGACCAGTTGCAACAGGCGGAAATGATCCATGATGTGGTAGAAGATGCCCAGCACCCCCACAACATCATAGCTTTCCCCCGCCGCCAGATGGCGTTCCATGCCCTCGAAAATGTCACCCGTCTCGAGCCGCACCCGGTCATGCACGGGGCCTTTGGGGAATTCGGCGAACCGGTCCACCAGCGCCTGCCGCCCCTCGATTCCCACCACTTCGCGGGCGCCGGCCTCGGCAAAGGCATAGGCCCAGCGCCCGTCATGCGCCGCCAGATCCAGCACGCGTTTGCCCGCCAGTTCCGCCGTCAGCGGCTCGATCAGGAAGCGATGCCGGATATTGAGCCGCGACACCGCATAATCGGCCTCGGCGTAGCGCTCGACCGAGCGAAGAAAATCGAAAAATCCCATGGCTTTGCCGCGCTTTCGTGTCAAACTCCGCGCAGAGTAGGGGACAGGGCGGCGGTTGGCAACAAATGGCGGTTCGGCTCACGGCTGAGATGCTGCTTTCGGCCTATGCGCAGGGGATATTTCCCATGGCGATGACGCGCGATGCCACGGATCTGCATTGGTTCGAGCCCCGCCTGCGCGGGGTGATGCCCTTGCAGAATTTCCACATTTCACGCTCGCTTGCGCGGGAAATCCGCCGCGAAACCTTCACTTTTCGAACAAACACCGCGTTTCGCGCCGTGGTCGAGGGCTGCGCCGACCGGCCCGAAACCTGGATCAACGACACGCTTGTGGCCCTTTACGAGCAGTTGCACGCGCAGGGCCACGCCCATACGCTCGAGGTCTGGCAAGGCGAGGCCCTTGTGGGCGGCATCTTCGGTGTGACGCTGGGCGGCGCGTTCTTTGGCGAAAGCATGTTTTCGCGGGTGCCCAATGCCTCAAAACTGGCGCTGGCCCATACGGTGGACCGGCTCGCCCGCGCCGGCTTTGCGCTGTTTGACACGCAATATCTGACCGCGCATCTCAAAAGCCTTGGCGGCCTCGAGATCAGCCGCGCCGATTACCGCAAGAGCCTTGCCAATGCCTTGAAAATGGAGGCAGATTTTACCAAGCCCGCAGTTGCGACAGCTCAGTCGATCTTGCAGCGCATGACCCAGACATCGTAGCGCTGATGGTCCAGCGCCGAAAGCGCGGGGCTGTCGGCGATCATCCAGCCGTCGAAATAGCTCTGCCCGGTCGCGGCATCGGTGATGCTCAGATAGGCATAGGCGTTCGAGGCCGGATCCTCGGCCGGATAGCGGCATTCCTTCAGCGCCACCATGAGGCTGCCGAAAGCGACGCTCCCGCCCTGCGCCAGCGTGATATCGACCGCGCCCCCCGCCACCTTGTCGAGACCGCGCAGATGCGCCCCACCGGCCTGCGCCAGCCCCTCGGGGGCCTCCTGCGCCAGCGCCGCCGAAGCCCCCAGAAGCAGGGCAAAAACCGCCGGACGGATCATTGCGTGCCCTCCAGCGCGGCTGCCGGGGTGTCGCCGCCGCCGGCGAATTTCATCAGCAGCCCCAGCGTGGAGACCGCGCCCTGCGTGTCCAGAATTTCCGCGCCGGGGGCCAGGTTGGTCAGGCTGCCACCGGGCAGGATCTCGACGAAAGCCCCGCCCAGCAAGCCTTCGGAGGCAATGACGATCTGCGAATCGTCGGGCAGATCCACCCCCGCCTTCATCGCCACCGTGGTATCGGCAAAAAACGTGACCGGGTTCAGCGCAATATCGGTCACGCTGCCCACTTTCACCCCCGCCATGCGCACATCGGCGCCGACGGTGATCCCCTCGACCGAGCGGAACGAGGCCTTGAGCGGGTAGCTGTCACCGGTCTGCCCAAGGCTGCGGCCCTGCCCCGCCCAGATGAAAAAGCCCAGCGCCACCGCCAGCACGGCCGCCCCGGTCAGAACTTCGATGCGATTCTCGCTCATGATGCGGCGCGGGCGAACCGGATCACTCCGGCTGCCAGGCCTCGTAATCGCGCCGATCCACCGGCGCGGCGCGGCGGATCGAACCGGCCGGAGCATAGGCCGTGGCCAGACCGGTCTGGTTCTCGATATGCGGCAATTCCCAAGCCTTGTGGATCAGCGGCGCCTGCGAGGGCGGCTCGTCCCAGGTGAAATGGATCCAGCCATGCCAGTCCGGCGGAATCCGGCTGGCCTGACACTCGCCATTGAACACCACCCAGCGCCGCTTGCCGTCGCGGGTCTGGTAATAGCGGTTGCCCTCGGCATCCTCGCCCACCTT
>CAZPWV010000016.1:0-4161 GCA_964590825.1 uncultured Rhodobacter sp.
TCACATAGCCGGTCACGCCAAAAGCATCGAGAATGACATAGGACGAGGGGCCAAGCAGGATCAGCTGCGGGTCGAACAGGATCATCGAGGCGGTGCGGAAGGCCTGCAACGGGTTGGCCAGCGCAATGCCAATGACCACATCGGGAATGATCCGGGCCTGGATCAGCACCGACAGCAGCAAAAGGTCCAGCACCGCCACCAGCGCCAGCCAGACCAGAAGCGACGCCCCCAGCGCCACCTCGGTCGAGCGCGACAGCGACGAGATCAGAAAGCCCAGCCCCAGAAAACAGGTGGTCAGCGCTGCCGTCAGCCCCGAATAAAGCGCAATCGGCCCCCAGGGAACGGCATGGCCCTGCACCAGCCCGTAAACCGCGCCAATGCCCAGCGCCAGCCCCACCGGCACCAGCACCAGCACCAGCCGCGCCAGGAACCGCCCCCAATACCAGACCACCAGCGGCACCGGAAAGGCCAGCATGTATTCGAGGTTGCCGGCCTCGCGGTCGCCCACCATCGAACGCGCGGTGGTCACCACGATGAAGAGCGGCAGCACCGCCATGGCGATCTGGATATAGGTCACCAAAAGCCGCGACAGGCCGGTGAAGCCCAGCACCCGGCTTTCGGATATGCCGGTGGCGATCAGCAGCACCATCAGCCCCACCACCACCGCGGCATAAAAGTGAAACCAGCGCGAGCGCAGGCTCTCGGAAAATTCGAGCCGCATCGCCAGGCCCAGCCCGGTGCGCGGCTCCCGCTCGGGCGGGCGCGGAACAACGGCGGCGGCGGTTTGCGGCAGCGGGCTTTCGGGCAGTCGGTTTGACATCGCGTTCATCTTTCAGCCCCTTGCGGCATGATCTTCGGGGTCGCAGCGCGAGGTCAGGCCGCGTTCCAGCACCGCCTTGCGCATGGTCTCGTAATCGACGGTATCGGAGGCGGGCAGACGCACCGCGCCAAAGCCGTAATCCATCGGCGAGATCACCCCGGTGCGATACGGGGTGCTGCGGGCATCCAGCCACTGGTCGCCGGCATGGCCGCTGTCGTAATCCATCACCCAGATTTCCAGATCGGGCGCCTCGCGCCAAGGCTGAAGATCGAGCCAGTTCACCGCGTCGCCGATGTCGTCGAACTTGTAAAGCCGGTCATCGGGGTCGCGGATCTCGGCGGCAAATTGCGGCTCCGAGATAATCATCCCGCAAACCTCGCAGAACTCGCGCCCCCAGCGGATCGGCTCGGGGCCCTCGGTCTGCGGCTTGCAGGCCGTCAGCAGCGGCGCGGCGGCCAGCAGGGCCAGGATCTGGCGGCGATTTGGGGCATTGCAGGCTCGGCACATGGTCAGACCCTTTCATCGGCGCCTTGGTCGGCCAGCGCGAGGCTGGCGATCAGGCTGCCATAGCGGGCCAGAAGGCCCAGAAAGCGGAAGGTTTCGGCCGCCGGCACCGGGCCGGTGAAGCGCAGCGCATCGGCATCTGCCTCAAAGCCCCAGCCCGCCAGCGCCTGCGCAAAGGGCTGATGCGGGCTGTCGAGGGTGATCGTGGCGATGCGGAACATCCCGGCCTTGAGCCGGTCGATCACCGCATCATCAAGCACCACCCGGCCCCGGTCCATCTCGATCACCCGGTTCACCAGCGGCGCGACCTCTTCCAGCCGGTGGCTGGCGATCAGCATGGCGCAATCGCGCCGCGCCGCCAGCAGGTCGATGAACACCGCCCGCGCCTGCGGGTCGAGATTGGCCGATGGCTCGTCGAAGATCATCAGATCCACCGCACGCCCGAGCGCGACGGTGACCAGGATTTTCTGCTTTTGCCCGCCCGAAAGCCGGTAGAAGGGGCGGTTTTTCACCTCGGCCAGATCAATGCCCAGCCGCTTGGCGATCTCGTGCATGGCCGCGCGGTCGGCACCCGCGCCCTTTTCGGCAAAGCTCAGCAATTCGCCCACCGGCATCCGCAAGGGCGGCGGCAGTTGCGGCACGAAACTGACCCGCGCCAATTGCCCGGCGGCGCGGCGCCGCCCGCCTTGTCCGTCAAAGGCAATCGTGCCCTTGTGGCCGTAATGGCCCAGCAGGCAGCGAAACAGCGTGGTCTTGCCGGCACCGTTCTGGCCGATCAGCGCAATCCGGTCGCCGCGATCGATGCCAAGCGTCAGCGCGTCCAGCACCGGGCGGTGATCGAAGCTTTTGGTAAGGTTCTCGATACGGATCATGGCATTGCCTCACAAGATCTTGTCGAGGCCGCGCAGCTTGAAGCGCAGCGCGCCCTGCGGGCAGGCATCGACGCAAAGCCCGCAGCGGGTGCAGTCGGGGCCGATATATTCGGTGGTGTCGGAGGCATAGCCCATCTTGGTGATCTCCAGCACATGCGGCACCAGACAGACCGCCCGGCATTCGCCCTCGTGGACGCATTTTTCCAGATCGTATTCGATCTGCACCGGGGCGATGGCGCCGGTGATGCCATAGGTCAGCCCCATCGGGCAGACGTAGCGGCACCAGAAGCGGCGGGAAAAGAACACCTCGATCGAGAGCAGGAACCCCACCCACAAAAGCGCGATGGTGGGGCCGTAGATCAGCGCCCGGCTGACGATGCCCACCGGGTTGATATATTCAAAGACGGTGTAGCCGGTGACGAAGGCCAGCAGCAGGAACACCAGCCACAGCACCACGCGCATCCCGCGATGGAACGGGTGGTCCTTGACCCAGCCGCGCTTGGCCAAAAACAGGTGGATCGCCTCGGCCCATTCGGCCAGCAGGTGATAGGGGCAGGCCCAGCTGCAAAAGGCACGCCCGCCCACCACCCACCAGACCAGCACCACGGTGACGGTGCCGATGACGAGGTTCAGCATCACCTGCTTGAAGGCGGCCATCACCTGTAGCGCTGCATTCGGGTCGGCCATGTGGAAACCCAAAAACCGCGAGGCGGTCAGCGCCCCTTCGACAAGCTGCACATCCCAGGCAAACGAGATGATGAACAGCGCGTTGATGGTGATGATCGAGACCCAGCGCAGGTTGCGCCATTTGTGGCGCACCAGCGGGTATTGGTGCTCATGCTCGATGATCGCCTTGCGCTTGGCCGCCTCTTCGGGCGATTTCTTGAGCCGCTTCATCGCGCGGGCGGGCTCGGTCTCCTCGGCAGGGGTGGGTTTGCGCGGCTCGGCGCCGAACATCATCGCCAGTTTGTGCAAGAACCATTTCATGACCGTATCTCCTGCGCTTGCCGCGCCAAGGCCAGTTCGGTGTCGATGACGATGGCGGCGGGCTCGGCCGGGCAGATCATCTCGCAGGTGCCGCAGCCCACGCAGCTCGGGTGAACGGTGGGCATGGCGCGGTGGTCATCGGGGTCGGAGGACATCGGCACCAGCGTGATCGCCCCCAGCACCGGGCATTCGCGCACGCAAAGGTCGCACAGCGGCAGGTCATAGGGGTGGCTGGCCACCGGTTGCGGCTCCCAGCGGTCGATTTCCTCGTAGCGCAGCAGCCCGGTGTAGTCGTAGCCGCGCGCCAGCCCGCGAAAGCCCAGACCCTGCACCGCAAGGCAGGCCTCGGGGCGGGCCAGCCGGGCAAAGCCGATATGCACCTCTTCCTTTTTCGCAATCTCGTGGCTCAGCGCACCGGTCGGGCAGGCGAGAACGCATTGCACCGCGTCGCAGGAAAAATCGCAGGCCTGGGCGCGGGCGTCGATGTAGGGCGCGCCAAGGCCATAGCCCTCGTCGCCATCGGCCAGCTTGATCGCCGCCACCGGGCAGACCTGCACGCATTGGCCGCATTTGATGCAGGCGGCAAGGAACTCGGCCTCGGGAATGGCACCGGGGGGGCGCAGCCGGTCAAACAGCGCGCGGGTGACGGGATACCAGCCCACCAGCCCCGCCGCCACCGCCGCCACCGAGGCGCCGATGGTGCGCAAGATCAGCCGGCGCCGTTCCAGCTCACGCCGGCTCAGCCTTGGGGTTTTCGGTTTGTCGGAGGCGTCGGTCATTGCGTCAGCATCTCCAATGCAGATTTCGGTTTGCCGTCCGCGGCCGCGCCCGTCGCAGTGCGGGGGGCGGCTTCGCTGCGGGCAGCGGCGTGATCGTTGGGGTCAAAGGCGGTGTTTTCTTCGCGCAACAGCAGGCGCGGCTCGGAGAACGGCGCCAGCCGCTCGACGAAATCCAGCGCCGCCAGCGCCAGCCCGCCGC
>CAZPWV010000016.1:4171-14494 GCA_964590825.1 uncultured Rhodobacter sp.
GGGCGTTCCATCCAGAGCCGGTCGGCGTAGTTGTAAACCTCATAGGGGGCATCGCCCAGCCCGTCGCTGTCGCGGTCGAAACCGGCGTAGTCGTCCCAGTGGTTGTGGCGCCAGACCTCGCGCAGCGCCGTGCCGCGCCCAAGCACCGACACCTGCGTGAAATTGGACCGGAAGTTGTTGTCTTCAAAGGTGTTGTCGGTCCAGTCGGTGAGAAAGGACACGCCGATGCCGTTATAGGCGATCTCGTTGCGGGCAAGGCGGTTGGGGTTTTCGGTATCCCAGGGCGAGGTATCGAGGTAAATGCCCACGGCATTGCCCAGGATCAGGTTGTCCTCGACCACCGCGCCCGAGGTTTCCTTGAACCCCACGCCCATGCCGCTGGCCCCCCAGGACCGCAGGATCTGGTTGCGCCGCACCTTGAGGTCGTTGGAATACATCAGGAACGTGCCCACCACGCAGTCGGAAATCTCGTTGTCCTCGACGAAATTTTCATGCGCATACATGAAGTGGATGCCGTAGCGGCCATGCTGGATACGGTTGCCCCGGATCATGTTGCCAGCCGAATACCAGACCACGAAATCGCGGCTGTGCTCGATGTGGTTATCCTCGAAGAGGTTGTCGTTCGAATACCAGATCCGCACCGAATCGCCGCGCATTTCCAGCGGCATGTCCTTGGACGAGATGTAGTTGCGCCGCATCACGTTCTTGTTGGCCTGGGTCAGGTCCATGCCGAACAGGCTGTTTTCAATGCGCACATCGCGGATCACGTTGAAACTGCCCTTGATCCGCAGCCCGGCATCGACCTGATTGTTCAGCCGTCCCGAATTGCGGATGGTCAGGTTCTTCAGCGTGACGCCATCGGTCTCGATGGTGACCACGGTGCCCTTGTTCTGCCCATCGAGCACCGCCGCGCCGGCACCGTCGATCACCACCGGGTGGCGAATGACCAGCGGGCCGGGGTAGGTGCCGGGCTCAAGCGTGATCTCGGCGCCGTCGGGCGCGGCATCGACGCGCTCTTGCAGGGTTTCGGCACCCGCCGATGCCCCCGCAAGCAGCACGATCACCGCAAGGGATATGAGGCTGCGCATCGCTCACCTCACATCGCCCCGGCGGCATCGCCGGCAAGGCGGACCTGCTTGAGCCGGATCAGCGCCGCCAGCGCCAGAACCACCGAAGAGGCCAGCATCAGCCCGAAGCCCAGCGCCGGATAGCTGTGGGTGGTGAATTGCGCCACCTTGCCATCGCCAAAGACGGTGGGCATGAACGGCTTGAGCGTAAAGGCCCCCATCTCGTTCAGGCTATGGCCATACCACCACAGCCAGCCCGCATATTCGGCAATGAAGCCCACCGGCAGCGCCAGCGGCACCACCACCAGAAGCCAGTAGAACACCGAGCGCACCGAGAGCGCGGCAAAGATCATCAGCGCCATGAAGGCCAGGATCACCACAAAGAGGATCTGCGCCACCGAAGACATGGTGGCCACCAGCGGGTCGTTGCGGGCCGGTTCGTTGAACCAGCGCGCCAGCGACTTGGCATAGTGCCACTTGAACACCTGCATCACCGATCCGGTCCATGGCTGCTGTTCGGCGGCCGGTTTCTTCTGCTCGTCGATCGAGAAGTTGGCGCGCAGGTTTTCGATCAGCGCGGGCTTGTCGTCGGGGGCGACGGCGGCCTTGTCGGCAGATTCGCTTTGCTCGAGCGATTGCTTGAGCATCTTCACGATCGGCGACAGGTTCGAATCGTCGATCTTGTCCGATGTGTCCTGGCCAAGCGACACCACCAGCCCGTGCAGATAGCCGCCGGTCTGATACTGGATGCCGTTTTGCCCATACATGGCCAGGCTCATCCAGCCCGCCACCGCGCCATAGCCCAGCACCGAAACCGCGATCCGGGCCTTTTTGCCGGGGGCGGCAAAGGCCAGCAGCATCACCCCCATCATGCCAAAGAGGAAAGGCGAAAAGGCCTTTTCCACCGGCCCGCCAGAGGCGATCGGATACATGCCGACATAGTGGTTGATCGTGTCCATCTCGTGGACGCAATCCAGCGCCTCGGTCTCCTCGACCTCTTCCGAGGTGCGGATGGTGCAGCCGTTGCGCACCGAATCCATGTGAAAGAGAATGCGGATCCCCTGCGGAAAGGTCGCTTCGGGGTAGTTCGGCGCAGTCAGCGAGACCCACCAGCCCGGCGAAACGAAGCTGAAGGCGATCAGGCAGACGGAAATCAGGGTAAGCACGCGGAAAACGATTCGCTTGTCGATGGCGGCCTTGTCCATGGGGGTGAGGTCCTGTCAAGGGTATGTAAGGGGGCGGGCGCGGCGCGGGGCCACGCCCACCGGGCTTGGCTTATTGGTAATCGGGGTTTTCCCAACCCACTTCACCCAGCTTGTCCGCCGGCGGCTTGATGCGCGAGACATAGTCGAGCACGGCCGCGGTGTCCTTGTCGGTGAACCATTTGATCTGTTCGACCATGTCGGGGTTGGCGTTGCGCCGCTTGCCATCCTTGATCCACTGATACTGGCGCAGCATGTATGCGTAATGCTGGCCCTGCAGTTTGGGATAGAATTTCTCGTTGTCGCCCTCGCCGGTTTCGCCGTGGCAGCGCACGCAGTTTTCCTTGTAGAGCTTTTCGCCATGCGCAAGGTCATCGCCGGCGCCAACGCCGTTTTCGGGGTTCATCGGCAGCGCGGTGATATAGGCGGCGACGTCGGCGATGGATTGCGAGCCGCCGATTTCGGAGGGCAGCGCGAACGGATACATCGTCGGGTTGTCGCGGTTGAGCGCGCGGATGTCGGCCAATTGCTTGATCGCGACCTTGGCGTGCTGGCCGGCAATCTGCGGGAAGGTGCCATCGGGAAGGCCCCAGCCGTTGATGCCGTGGCAGGCCGAGCAGACCTCATAGACCTCGCGGCCGTTGTCGAGGTCGGGGGTCAGGTGCAGGGCTTCATCCTGCTCGCCGCCGCCCTGGTTCCACGACGAGGTATCGACCGCCGCATGGGCGGGGGCGGTGGCATCCTGTGCCGCTGCGGGCAGGGCAAAGGCGATGATGGCGGCGGAAAGAAGAGTGGTTTTCATGGGTGAGGTCCTTGTCTTCACTGCGCCGTCCGGTCCAGCGTGGAGAGCCACGCGGACATTGCGGCGATATCTTCGTCAGAGGCTTTCTTGATCGTGCCGAACATCAGTTTGGATTGGCCGTTCACGCGCACCTTGTCGCGGATCTCGGTCATCGCGCGGGCCAGATATTCGGCGTTCAGCCCGGAGATGAAGGGATAGTTCTTGGCGGTCGGCTTCATGCCGTCCTTGCCGTGGCAGGCCTTGCAGCCCAGCTTGTTGAAGCGCTCTTCGCCCAGGGCCAAAAGCTCGGGCGCGGGCGGCGGATCGATGGCCTTCGGCTTGCCGGCGGGCAGCGAAGACAGATATTTCGCGACATTGGCCAGATCGGCCTCTTCGACCAGATGCATGATATCGACCATGCCCTGCACATAGGGGTGGCCGGTGGCCACATCGGTCGAGCCCAGCCGTTTGCCGGCCTTGATGTCCTTGAGCTGGGTCAGCAGGTATTTTTCGTTCTGCCCGGCCAGCATCGGATAGCTCAGCACCGGCCGCGCGCCCTTGATACCGTGGCAGGCCATGCAGGTTTTCGTCTTGTAGACCTTTTCGCCATCTTCAACGGGATCGGCAAAGGCGGGGGCAAAGGCGGAGGTCACGGCAAGCGTCATGGCCGCGACAAGAAGGCTTTTGAGGGTCGTGCGCATCGCGCGTTCCTTGACGTTAGGGGCCGGAGAACCGGAAGGATGGGGAAGGTGGTGGCCCGAAGGCCACCACCTGGTGTGCGAGGGGCGGACGGAGAGTGCCGCCCCTCTTCGGGGGTCAGGGTTTGACGGCGCCGTGCTCGTCAAGGAAGGTCTTGGCGCGCAGGCCGATGTCGGCCGCTTTCACCTGGTACTGCCACCACTGGCCGGCCCAGAGCGTCGCGTTCTGCCAATCCTGCTTGCCCGCTGCTTCTTCCGCCTTGGCTTTCGCATCGGCGGCAAAGTTCAGCTGGTCGGTGGCGTCTTCGACAAGCGAGACAACTTCGGGGAAGTCCTTGAAGTTGCGCTCGGTGATGTAGGTCACGACCGAGTCGATCACTTCCTGGGTCGCCACGTTGTTCACGGTCTGCTTGTCATAGTCGGCCTGGGTATAGGCCTGACCTTCGGCCACCGCCGCGCCTTCCTCAACATAGCCCTTGGGCTTGATGACGAGGAAGCCGGTCATCTCCAGGTGCAGCGCCGAGCAGAACTCGGTGCAGTAGTAGGAGAAGACACCGGGCTTGTCGGCGACGATCTTGGCGGTCGCGGTCTTGCCCGGTTCGAGCGAGAGGTTGACGTTGTAGTTCCGAGTTGGTGATGATGAATTCGACCGTGTCGCCTTCGTTCACCTCGACGATTTCCGGCGTGAAGTGCGAGCGGATCGCCGTCATGTAGACCTTCACATTGGTGCCGTCGCGCTCGATGCGTTCCGAACCGGGGCGCACCGCGCCGGGGTGTTTTTCGCCGGTGCGGCTGTCGGTGCCATAGGGGTAGCGCACCAGCGGCTTGAGCTTGTCGGCGGCAATGGCGGCGACGTAGTGGGGTTCACCCAGCGGCACCGGCATGTCGTAGAGCAGCTCCATCTTGTCGCCCGAAATGTCGATCAGCTGGTGGTTCTGCGGGTGCAGCGGACCCACCGGGTTGAACCGGTCGATGGCCAGCTTGTTCAGCGAGATCAGGTATTTGCCAGCCGGATGGACGCTTTCGCCCTCCATCGCAACAAGGTGGCCCACGTTGTAGTGGATCGAGATCTTGTCCAGAACCTTGCCTTCGCAATAGTCCCATTTCGCAATCTGGCTATCGACGTAGAGCGAGGTGTAGACCACGCAGGGCTTGCTGTCGAACTGGTTGTGCAGCGGCCCGAGGCCCAGCGCAACCTGCGTATGCAGCGCGTCCTCCATGGCGATCACCGGGATGCCATAGGGGTCGGTGCCGACGAATTTCTTCGCATCGATCGCGGCCTGGATCTTTTCAAAGCTGTAGACCGAAGCCTGGGTATCCAGCTTGCCGCCCACGACGATGTATTTGCCATCGGGCGAGACATCGACGCCATGCGGCGATTTCGGTTCGGCGATCAGATAGACAAGGCCTTCGGCAATCGCGGTATCCATCATGATGACCGGGTGGTCATTAATCATGGTCACCTTGCCGGCCTTGTAGATTTCCTCGGCCTTGCGCCAGTTGATGACGTGCAGATAGTCGGTGTCGTTTTGCGAGCAACCGGCCTCGAACGGCGGACGGCCATTCTCGATGCCGCCCACATAGCGCTCGGCGCAGAAGGAGTTGGTGAAGGACCAGCCGTCCGAAACCAGCTTGCCGGCATCGGTCAAGTCCTGGCTGTAGGGCGGCAGTTCCATCGAGAACGAGTTTTCATACTCGATCCGGCCCTTTTCGCGGTTGAACTTCCAATAGGTCACCGCCCCGCGGAACTTTTCGTTGAACTGGCTCAGCGGCGCAAAGCCGCGTCCCAGAACGCCGGGGTATTGCGCGGCTTCGATCACATATTCGGTGTTCGGCGTCACGAAGGTGCCGCCATGTTCCGATTGCAGGATCGGGTTCACCACGATCTGCTGGGTCTCGAAATCATGCAGCGAGATCACGCCGACGCGCGGCGCCGACTTGTCGTTGATGAACAGGTATTCGCCGTCCAGATCGCCGTTGGTTTCCGATAGTGCGGGGTGGTGCGTGTCGCCCCATTGCAGGTCACGACCGTCGATCTTGCCCTGTTCCAGCACTTTCTTTGATTCTTCGTCGAAGCCAAAGCCCTGCCACGGCTCGGGGGTGAACACCGAAACGTATTTGAGAATACGCATCGAGGGCACACCATAGACCATGATCTGGCCCGACTGACCGCCCGAGGAAAAGGCGATGAACTCGTCACGCCCCCCGGTGGGGGTATAGGTTTTCGCGGCAGATACCAGATCTTGCTGGCTCAGTCCGCGCCGCGCCATCACTTCGTCCAGCGTTTCCGCCGAGGCGCTCATGGCGAGCCCCATGGCAACGATTCCCGTCGTTGCCAAAAGGCGCTTGTGAATGGTCTTGACCATTTTATGACCTCGTTGTCGGGCCGATGCGTCCAGACGCGTTTCCCGCACGTCCCTGGCGCAGACGGCCCGTCCGCTGCGCCGCTTTCCTCTTCACATGTGGGTGAGGGCGCTTCCTTGACATTTGTTAAGGCTGGAATGTCGCTTTTCGCGCTAGTCCAATGGCGCGGCCCCAAGGGGCAAATCTTCTGCAGGGAGTTGCATCGGTGAAACGACGTTCCGTTCTTTTCGGGCTTTCGGCAGCCTTTGTTTTGCCCCAGGCCGCCTTGGCCGCGCCGCTTGCAAAGGTTGGCGGGCTGGAGGTTCTCGACGGGTTTTTGCGCGCCACCCCAGGCAGTATGCCCACTGGCGTCGGATATGTGACGATCCGCTCCACCGGGGCGTCCGACCGGCTGCTGGCCTTTGAAACCCCCGCCTGCACGCGGCCCGAACTGCACACCCATGTCAATGACAACGGCATCATGCGGATGCGCAAGGTCGAGGCGATCGATGTGCCCGCCGGCGGCGAGGTGCGGCTCGAATCGGGAGGGCTGCACCTGATGCTGATCGATCTGGTCGGCCCGCTGACCGAGGGCGATGCGGTGCCGATGCGGCTGATCTTCGAAACCGCCGGTGCAGTCGATGTGACCTTGCCGGTCAAGAAACTGGGCGCGACGAACTGACCCGTCCCTGCGGTTCATCGGCCTGCGGCCGCCGGGAAACCGGCGGCCTTTCTGTGTCCAGATCACGCCCTCAGGTCACGCGCCAAACGCGACGCCCAGCAGCAGCAGCAACTGAAACAGCGCGGTTTGCCCCAGCAACCGGTTGAGCCGCGCCGAGACCGGCCAGTGCCAGACCGCATGTCCCAGCCACAGCGCCAACAGAACCGCCGGCGCCAGCCAGAGCCCGGCACCGCTGCCCAGTCCCAGAGCAAGCGCCGCCAGCAACAGCGCAAAGTAAAGCGCCCTTGCGCCGCGCGGCCCGATGACGATGGCCAGGGTGCGTCGCCCGGCACGGGCATCCTGCACCCGGTCGCGGTGGTTGTTGAGCAACAGCACCGCCGCCGCCGGCAGCCCGATCATCAGCCCCAGCCGCAGCGTCTGCGGCGCCAGGGCCGCCACGCCCTGCAATCCGGCCGTGCCCGACACCGCGACCAGCCCGAAAAAGCCGATCACCAGCACCTCGCCGAAGGGCCGCCCCGACATCGGCCATGGGCCCATCGAATAGGCATAGCCAAGCAGCAGCGAAACCAGCCCGATCAGCAGCACCGGCCAACCGCCCAGCGCCACCAGATAGAGCCCCGCCGCGCTGGCCAGCCCAAAGCTCAGCGTGGCGGCGCGGCGCACCTGCGCGCCGTCCAGAAGCCCCAGCGCCGTCAGCCGGGGCGGACCCAGCCGGTCGGGCCGGTCCACGCCCCGCGCCGCATCGGCGGCATCGTTCCACAGATTCGTGCCGATCTGGATCGCCGCCGCCGAAATCATCGCGGTCAGCGTCACCAGCGGCTGCCACAGCCCCGCCTGCGCCGCCAGCCAGCTTCCCGCCAGCACCGGCGTCAGCGACAGCGACACCGTTTTCAGCCGCGCCGCGATCAGCCACAGGGCCGGGCGCGGCAGCGCGGCCAGCCGTGCCCGCAACTGCGCCTGAGCCGCCAAGGTGGGGCCAGAGCCTTGGGGGGGGCCAGAGCCTTGGGCGGAGCCGGTTTCCAGCGTCATGACAGTTCCTTTGCCGGGGCGGGCCGGACCGCCCATTGCAACCGCGCAATCCCGAAGACGAAAGCGCGTTCCCGGCGCAGTTGCAAGCCTGCCTTGGCAATCTCGCGGGCGATATCGTCGCGTGCCGGAAAGCGCTGGATCGATTCGACAAGGTAGCGATAGGCGCCGCGATCCCCTGCGACAAGCGCGCCAAGGGCGGGAATCACGAACCGTGCATGAAGCCCGTAAAACGGCGCAAACCAACCGGCGGGGCGCGAAAACTCCAGCAATATCAAGGACCCGCCCGGCTCAAGCACGCGGGCCACCTCGGCCAGTGCCGCTGCCGGGTCGGTCATGTTGCGCAGCCCGAAGGCCAGCGTGACCAGCGCCACCGAACCCGAGGGCAAGGGCATGGCCTCGGCCTGGGCGTGCAGGTAGTCAAGCCGCGCGCCGCCGCGCCGCCGCGCCACGGCCAGCATTCCCTCCGAGGCATCGACCACCAGCACCTGGCGCCGCGGCTCGGCCCTGGCCAACGCCAGCGCGATATCTCCGGTGCCCCCGGCCAGATCGACAAGCGGGGCCGCCCCGCCCTGTTGCCCCCCGTCCGGCTGCGGCGCTTCGGCCAGCGCCCTGCGCGCCCAGGCCACGGTGACCGCTTTCCACAGCCGGTGCATCCCGAAGCTCATCAGGTCGTTCATCAGGTCGTAGCGCGGGGCGATGCGGTCAAAAAGCGCGTTCACGCGGGCGCCGCGCTCTTCGGGGCTCAGGGTCTGGGCGCCAAAACTGCTGCGCAGCTGGTCAAGGTTTCTGGCGCGGTCCATGGGCTGTCCTTTGTGGGTTTCTGTCCTGCGCTATCACGGCGCGCGAGGGCGCAGCTTTGACTTTTCTCAATGCCGGACCGGGGCAAAATGCACAGAGTCGCGCTTGACGTGCGGGGAAGTGTTCCCCCTGCCAAAGGTCTGTGGCAAAATGTCCCAAAGAATGGACGACGCATGAACTTCGACAGTGACCTGATTTCCCGCCGTTCGCTGCTGCTGGCCTCGGTGCCGCGCGAGGCGCAGGACAAGATCCTTGCCACCGCCCGCGAACGCGAGTTCGAGCGTGGGGCAACGGTGTTCTTGCAGGGCGAGCAGGCCAGCGCGGTCTATGTCGTGGTCGAAGGCTGGGTCAAGCTTTACCGCATCGCCCCCAATGGCGCCGAGGCGGTGGTGGGGGTGTTCACCCGCGGCCACAGCTTTGGCGAGGCGGTGGCCTTTACCCATGACGTTTACCCGGTCTCGGCCGAATGCGCGACCGACTGCCGGCTGGTGCGGCTGGAAACCGAGGGCATCTTGCGGCTGATCCGCGACGAGCCGGGGCTGGCGCTGTCGCTTCTGGCGGCGACATTCGCGCATCTGCATCGTCTGGTGGCGCAGATCGAGGCGCTGAAGGCGCAAACCGGGCCGCAGCGGGTGGCCGAATTCCTGCTTGATCTGACCTCCTGCGAGGCGGGGCGCTGCGAGGTGAAGCTGCCCTATGACAAGGTGCTGATCGCGGGGCGTCTGGGGATGAAGCCCGAAAGCCTGAGCCGGGCCTTTTCGAAGCTGCGCGAACATGGCGTGACGATCCGGCAGAACGTTGCCGAAATCACCGATGTGGCGGCGCTGCGCGACTATGCCGAGGAAGATCCGGCAATCGCCTGGACCCGCTGAGCCGGCGCCCGGCTGGCTGTCGTCTTTCGGGCGCCTCAGCCGATCAGGTAAAGCACCAGCAACCCGGCGCAATAAAGCGCCATCACCAGCGAAAACCCGCGGTGCCAGAACGGCGCCTGCGCCAGCCCCAGATAGCGCGCCAGGATGATCCGGGCCTTTGCCCAGGCCAGCGCCATGATGGCCGCCCCCGCGGCGGTCACCGCAAGGCCCTGCAAACTGCCCGCGCTCACCTGCATGGCGATGACGGTCGAACCCAGCGACAGCGCGACAAGCCAGGCCCAGGCACGGGTGAGCGGATCAGACAGCAGGCGCATTCTTACCTCAGCAGATAGACGACCGGGAACAGCACCACCCAGACCAGATCGACCATGTGCCAGAAGGCCGCGCCCACCTCGACGGTGCGGGGGCGGCACTCTCCCCCCACCAGCCCGAGAATGAGAATGCCCGCTACCACATGCGCGGCGTGAAAGCCGGTGAGCAGATAGTAAAAGGTGATGAACCCGCCCGTGGTCATCGACAGGCCCTGCGCGGCGGCATCGGCATATTCCACCGCCTTGATCGCCAGAAAGGTCAGGCCAAGGGCGGCGGCGGCGGCCAGCCAGAGCCGGGTGGCGCGGATCCTGCCGGCCTCGGCCAAATGCAGGGCGCGGGCGGCGAAAAAGCCCGAGGTGACCAGCACCAGCGTGTTGATGCCGGCGGCGGTGCGGTGCAGATGGTCCTGCGCGCTGGCAAAGGCGGCGGGGTCAAAAAAGCGCAGCCCCAGCACCCCCACCAGCCCGGCGCCGAACACCACCAGTTCGGAAACGATCAGCACCCACATCATCAGATCGCCCGGAAGCTGGTCGAGCGGA
>CAZPWV010000016.1:14504-17710 GCA_964590825.1 uncultured Rhodobacter sp.
ATGCCTTGCACCTTTTCAAGCAACGCGTTGGCGTTGCGGAGTTTGGAAAAGCTCAGAGGTTCGCGCAGCAGTTCCTCGCGCTGTGTTCCGGTGAAGCTGTAGCCGTTGATGACACGTCGCACCCGTTCGGCGGTCAGCCGGTCGGCATCGGGGATGACGGAAAACCCGCCGCGCCCGAAAATGCGTGCAAACCAGGCCTTGCCCTCGCGGTCGATGGTGATGCCATGCACGGCGGCGCCCGAACGGCGCGCCTCGGCCACCGCCATGCGGCTGTCTTCGATGCCATGGCGGCCCTCGTAATGGTCGAGGTCATTGGGCTTGCCGTCGGTGATGACCAGCAAAAGCCGCCGCTTGCGGGCCTGAAGCGCCAGATCGGCATTGGCATGGCGGATCGCCGCGCCCAGCCTTGTGTAAAACCCCGGTTTCAGCGCGGCGATGCGGTTTTCCACCACCGCGCTCATCGGCTCGCCGAAGCGTTTGCAGTTGAGAAAATAGACCCGGTTGCGCTTGAGCGAGGAAAAGGCATTGACCGCAAAATCATCGCCGCAGGCATCGAGCCCCCAGGCCAGCGCCGCCAGCGCCTCGTGTTCGATCTCGATCACCGGGCGGCCATGCACCACGCTTTCGGTCGAGCGCGACACATCGATCAGGCACGACACCGCCAGATCGCGCCGCAGCGGGCGGGTCTGGCGCCAGATCCGTTCGCTGGCGGCCCCGGTGGCGTTCAGGTCAGCGGCGGCGCGCACCGTGGCCTCGATGTCCAGCTCGTCGCCATCCAGATGGCCCGAGGTCGAGACCCGCCCCGGACGCAGCGCCTCGAACTGGCGGCGCACGGCCCGGATCCGGCGGCTGGCCCGCGGATTGGCGCGGAAATCGGGGGTCGCGGTGCCCGGTGCGACATCCGAGGCCAGAACCACGCAGTGGTCGGGCAGGTAAAGCCCGCCGCGCGCATCCCATTCGGGATAGGTGAAGCGGCCCGAAAGCGCCTCGCGCTCGGCATCTTCGGGGGCCAGGTCCAGATGCAATTTCAGCCGCGCGGCGGGGGCCTTGGAAATCTGCCCCAGGCCGATTTCCTCCTGGTCGTCGGCGGCCTTCCTGGCGCTGTCGTTGTCGTCGTCTTCAATGCGGCGGTTGAGGTTGAGAAACTCTGCCCAGCTCAGGATGCCCTCGAACTTGTGCAGGATGAAACTGTCCCTGCGTTCGGCCTGATCGGCGCTTTGGCGCCGGGCGCGGTGCATCTGATCGCTTTCGCTTTCCTCGGGCGTGCCCTCGGTGTCGCGGGTCTCCACCTCGGAGGGGGCCGAGGTGCCGGTCTGGCGCAGATCCAGCCAGAGCGGCACGGGCCGGGCCGGGCGGTAGCCGCGCGGCGCCCGCAAGGTGGCCTGCAGCAAGGCATCGGCGGCCGCAGGCACCCCGGCCGGATCGCCCAGCGCGGCGCGGATGCGGGCCTCGACGGCGGCCTCGACCGGGGGCAGGGCGGTGACCGGGCGCTGCGCCAGCAGCACCGCGCGCAGATCGTGGTAAAGCGTGGCCAGGCCCGGCGCGGCGGCAAGCGTTGCCGCCACCATCGCCCCGGCCTGCGTCAGCCGCGCCAGATCGGCGGCCAGCGGATCCTCGGGCAGCGCCTGCCCCGGCGTGGCATGGGCGGCCAGCGCGGCGAGCCACAGATAGGCCGCGCCATTGGCGGCACGCAGCGGAAACAGCGCAAGGCTGGCGGGCAGGCGCAGCGCGGCACCGTCAAAGCTGGCACGGGGCAGCCGTTCGGCCACGGTGCCAAGCCGGCGCAGGAAGCTCAGCCGGTGCCGGCTGAGTTCGGGGGCAACAGAGCGGATCTCGACGGCCGCGCTGCCGCCCAGCGCCCGAAAAAGGACTGCCAGCCGTCCGCCGACCTCGGAGAGGCCGACACAGGCTCCGTCATACGCCTCGGGGGCGTCCAGACGGCTGGCAAGCTCGTGCCACAGTTTCCCGACGGATTCTTCGGGTTCCCATGGCTCGAAATCGATCTTGGTCACGGCCGGCCTCACCCGAATATGGCTGCGACAAGATCGCGGAGCCCGCGTTTCACGTCCTCGTCGTCCGACAAGGGTTCGATCATCGCAAGGTCGATGGCGCGTTCCACCTTCATGCCGCGGGCGATCAGCGTGGCGGCATAAACGACAAGGCGGGTCGAGACGCCCTCTTCAAGGTCCTGCCCCTTGAGGCCGCGCAGCTTGCCCGCAAGGCGCACCAGCGGCGCCACGCGGTCTTCGCTCAGGCCGCTTTCGCGGGCCACGACCGGAATTTCATGGGCGGGCAGGGGGAAGTCGAATTCCATCGACACGAAGCGTTGCCGGGTCGAAGGTTTGAGCGTTTTCAGGATGTTCTGATAGCCGGGGTTGTAAGAGGCCACCAGCATGAACCCCGGTGCCGCCACCAGTTCCTCGCCGGTGCGGTCGATCGGCAGGATGCGGCGGTCATCGGTCAGCGGATGCAGCACCACGGTCACATCCTTGCGCGCCTCCACCACCTCGTCGAGGTAGCAGATCGCGCCTTCACGCACCGCGCGGGTCAGCGGGCCATCGACCCAGACGGTTTCCCCGCCCTTGAGCAGGTAGCGCCCGATCAGATCGGCGGCCGAAAGGTCGTCGTGGCAGGCCACGGTGTAAAGGGCCCGCCCCAGCCGCGCCGCCATATGGGCGACAAAGCGGGTCTTGCCCACGCCGGTCGGCCCCTTGAGCAGCACCGGCAGATCGGCCGCGGCGGCGGCGAGAAAGGCTTCGCATTCGTCGCCCTGCGGCAGGTAGAAGGGGGCCTTGGCCGCCCCCTCCGATGTCTTGATTTGCGCGTTCATTCCCGTTGTCCTGTCTGCTGGGATCACTCGGCCGCCACACCGGCCGCGATGACTTCACGGCGCGGCATCGCAATGGCATAGATGAAGAGCAAAGCCCCCAGCACCACCGCCACGCCCGAGCCGAAGCGCATGGCGTAGAACAGCCAGAGCTGGTCTTGCACATCCATGAAAGCCTCGCCGTTCACCCGTTGCAGGTGGGTTTGCAGCGTGCCCGCGAAGGTCAGCGTGAAGGTCATGAACACCATGCCGCCCGACATCAGCCAGAACGAGACCATGTTGAGCACCTGGTTGTAGGGATCACGCCCGCGCAAGATCGGCATCGCATAGGAGATGATGGCGAGGTTGAGCGCGACATAGGCCCCGAAGAAGGCCAGGT
>CAZPWV010000017.1:0-17595 GCA_964590825.1 uncultured Rhodobacter sp.
CCCGAGCGGGGCTGGGGGGCAAAAAATAGGTCATTATATCATACCTATATGTCAGTATCCCAAAGCCAACGCCACCAATACACCGGTGCCAACCACGATTCGCCACCAGCCGAACACCGCGTATCCGTGTCGGCTGACGAAGCCCAACAGCCCCCGCACCACCAGGATCGCCATGAGAAAGGCCGCCACAAAGCCCACGGCGATCAGATGCAGGTCGGCCGCCGCAAGCACATCGCGGTTCTTCGCAAGATCGTAGGCAAAGGCCCCGGCCATGGTCGGCATCGACAGGAAAAAACTGAACTCCGCCGCGGCCCGCTTGCTCACGCCCAGCGCCATGGCGCCGACGATGGTGGACCCCGAACGCGAAACCCCCGGCACCATGGCCAGACATTGAAAAAACCCGATCGCAACCGCCGTACGCAGCGGCAGGCGCATCGCATCGTCATGGTGCACGGCAAGCGGCATCCGGTCCACCACCAGCAGCACAACCCCCCCCAGAACCAGCATCACGGCAATCAGGAACGGGGTCTCGAACAGCACTGTCTTGATGAAGTCATGCGCCAGAACCCCTACGACAACCGCCGGCAAAAAGGCCAGAAGCACCGCCAGAATGAACCGCCGCGCATCCGGGTCGCGTGGCGCAGACGTGAAGACGCCGAACAATTTGCGCGCATAGACCCCGAGGATGGCCAGAATGGCCCCCAGCTGAATCAGCACCTCAAAGGTCTTGCCGGTCGATTGAAACCCAAGAAAATGACCGGCCAAAAGAATATGCCCGGTCGAGGATACCGGCAGAAACTCGGTCAGCCCTTCAAGCAGACCGAGCACCCCGGCAACGATGGTATCCTGCATCAGGACGGTTTCCGCAGGTTCTTTGCAGAGGCCTGAATCGCTTCATATTGGCCATGAACACGGAAGCGCCACAGGTAATCCGGCAGCACCGCACCCATCGGCGTCGGGCTGATTCCCAGATCGGCAAAGCCACGGGCGCCCTCGGCCACCACATTGTCCTTGCCGAGGTTCTTCACCTGATCGCGGGTCAGCACGCGGTTGGTCACCAGACCAAAGCTGAGCTTTTGCACCATGTCACCCGCAAACCCGATGAGCATGGCGGCAAAGCGCGGCAGGCTCAGCACGAGACGGTTGCGCCCGATCACCGCCAGCTTCCGCTGCATCAGCCCGGCAAAACTGTCCACGTCGGGCCCGCCAAGCTCATAGGTTCCCTCGGCCTGGCCCAGAACCCCCATCACCGCCGCCTTGGCAACATCATCGACAAAGACCGGCTGGAACCGCGTTGCCCCGCCGGTGATCGGCAGAACCGGCCCAAACTTCGCCATCGCGGCGAATTTGTTGAAAAATCCGTCCTCGCTGCCAAAAATCACCGAGGGGCGCAGGATCACCGCCTTGGGAAAAGCGCCCAGCGCCGCCGCCTCGCCCTCGGCCTTGGACCGCGCATAATCGCTTTGCGATGCCGCATCGGCGCCAATGGCAGACAGATGCACCAGCCGCTGCACGCCAAGCTGCGCCGCGATCCGGGCAATGCGCCCTGCACCTTCGGCCTGCACCGGGCCGAACTGGTTGCGGCCCTCGTTCACCAGAATGCCAACGCAATTCACCACCGCATCGGCGCCCTGCATCGCCGCCCGCACCGAGGCATCGTCGCGGATGTTGCACAGGACGGGTTCCACCTGGCCGACGGCGCCATAGGGCTTGACGAACAACGCTTCGTTCGGGCGGCGCACCGCCACACGAACGCGCCACCCCTCCTTGGCCATGCGTCGGGCAACATAACGCCCCACAAACCCCGAACCGCCGTAGATGGTGACCAGCTTCGTCATCGGACTTGGCCTCTTGTTGCCGCGTTGTCGCACCCTGATTAGCCCCAAGCCCCCCGCCAAACAAGGGCCAAGGCACCGGGGCACGGCACGGCGCAAGATTTTCTTGAAACCCCCGTTGACAGCCCCCCCGCACCCCTATACATCGCCCCCCACATCACCTGCCCAGGTGGCGGAATTGGTAGACGCGCACGGTTCAGGTCCGTGTGCCGCAAGGCGTGGAGGTTCGAGTCCTCTTCTGGGCACCATTTCTCCGGCGCAAGCCGGCCGCAAGACCCTCGCGCAAGCGGGGGTTTTTCGTTTTCCGCGCCTTGCCGGGTCCGCAGAGCCGTGGCAAAGCCCGGCCAAACCGCATATACCTGCGCGAAAGTCGAAGAAAGGACAGCCGGTGGCCATTCATCTGCACCAGAACGATCTGCCCGAGGGGCTGAGCCTTGGGCCCGTCGTGGCAATCGATACCGAAACCATGGGGCTTGACCCGCGCCGCGACCGGCTGTGCCTCGTGCAACTGTCGGCCGGTGACGGCAACGCGCATCTGGTGCAGATCGGCCGCGGCCAGACATCGGCACCAAGGCTTTGTGCCATGCTGGCCGATCCGGCGGTGGAAAAGCTGTTTCACTTCGCCCGTTTCGACATTGCAGCTCTTTTCAACGCCTTTGGCGTGGTGACCGCACCGGTGTTCTGCACCAAGATCGCGTCCCGCATGGTGCGCACCTTTACCGACCGTCACGGATTGAAATACCTGCTTCAGGAGCTGGTCGGGGTCGATGTGTCCAAGCAGCAGCAAACCTCCGATTGGGGCGCGGCAAGCCTGACCGCCGCGCAGCTTGAATATGCGGCATCCGACGTGCTTTACCTGCACGCGCTCAAGGCCGAGCTGGTGACCCGACTGGAGCGCGAAGGCCGCACCGGGCTTGCGCAATCCTGTTTCGATTTCCTGCCGAGCAGGGCGCAGCTCGACCTGATGGGCTGGGAGGAACCCAATGACATCTTCCATCATTGACTATGCCAATACCGCAAGGCGGGTGATCGAGATCGAGGCGGCCGGGCTCAACGCGCTGGCCCAGAGCCTCGACGGGGCCTTTCACGCGGCGGTGGAAACGATCTTGCGGGCAAAGGGCCGGGTGATCGTTTCGGGCATGGGCAAATCGGGCCATATCGCCCGCAAGATTGCCGCAACGCTGGCCAGCACGGGCACCCCGGCGCAATTCGTTCACCCTGCCGAGGCCAGCCATGGCGATCTGGGCATGGTCACGCGTGAAGATGTGGCACTGGTGCTGTCGAATTCGGGCGAAACCCCCGAACTTGCCGACCTCATCGCCCACACCCGCCGCTTTTCGATTCCGCTCATCGGCGTGGCGAGCCGTGCCGATTCGACCCTGCTGCGACAGGCCGATGTGGCGCTTGTGTTGCCGCAGGCCGCCGAGGCTTGCGGCACTGGCGTGGTGCCCACCACCTCCACCACGATGACCCTGGCCCTGGGCGATGCGCTGGCCGTGGCGTTGATGGAGCACCGCCAGTTCACGCCCGAGCATTTCCGCACCTTTCACCCCGGCGGCAAGCTTGGGGCCAGGCTGTCCAAGGTGGCGGATCTGATGCACACCGACATGCCCCTGGTGCGCGAAGACACGCCTATGCCGGAGGCGCTCTTGACGATCAGCCAGAAAGGTTTTGGCGTGGTCGGCGTGCTGGATGGCGATGGCAACCTGTCCGGTATCGTCACCGATGGCGATTTGCGCCGCCATATGGAGGGGCTGCTGAGCCATACCGCCGTCGAGGTCATGACCCCGTCGCCGCGCACCATTGCCCCCACCGCACTGGCCGAAGCCGCCGTGGCGGTGATGAACGAGCGCAAGATCACCTGCCTTTTCGCGGTCGAGGGCCGCCGCCCCGTGGGCATTTTGCATATCCACGACTGCCTGCGGGCCGGGGTGGCATGATGAGCCCGCTCAGCCGCCATTCGCTGATTGTGGCATGGGCCAAGCTGGCCCTGCCACTGACGGCGCTGGGGCTGCTGTCCACGCTGTTCCTGTTTTCGGGCAAGGTCGATCCGACCAATGCCACGCTCTATGCCAGGGTCGATGTCGAAGCGCTGATCCGCGAACCGCGGCTGACCGCGCCCGAATATTCGGGCATGACCGAGGACGGGGCGGCGCTGACCGTTCGGGCGAAAACCGCCACCCCTGACCCCGGCGGCAGTGGTGCCAGCGCCCGCGAGGTCATTGCCAAGCTCGAGATGCCCACCGGAATGGTGTCCGATCTGACCGCCAAGGCCGGTCTGATCGATCCGTCGGGCGGCGTCATCACCCTTTCGCAAGGGGTGGCGATGCAGACCTCGACCGGGTATCGGTTGGCCAGCGAGGTGATCGAGATTGCCACCGACCGCAGCCAGATGTCTGCACCGGGTGCGGTGCAGGCCGAAGCCCCGTTTGGCACGCTGGCAGCCGGGTCGATGCAACTGGGCCGTGCCACATCGGATGCGCCTTACGATCTGGTTTTCAACGGCGGCGTGAAGCTGATATATCAGCCCGAGAAATGAGGTTTCGATGCGTATTTCAGCCGCCTTCCCCGTCCTTGTCATGCTTGGCCTCCTTGTCGGGGCGGCGCAGGCGCAGCAAGTGGCTTTTGGCGGGCTGCGCACGGATGTGACCGCCCCGGTCGAGGTGACCGCCGACAGTCTTGCGGTGAACCAGACCGATGGAACCGCGACCTTCACCGGCAATGTGCTGATCGTGCAGGGGCCGATGCGGCTTTCGGCGGCGCTGGTGCGGGTCGAATATGGCAATGCCGATCGTAGCAGGATCTCCCGCCTGCACGCCTCGGGCGGGGTGACGCTGGTCTCGCAGGCCGAGGCGGCCGAGGCGCGCGAAGCGGTTTATGACGTTGCGGCGGGGACGGTCGAGATGACCGGTGACGTGCTGCTGACCCAGGCCGAAAACGTGCTGTCCGGGCAGCGGCTGACGGTCGATCTCCGGACCGGAACCGGCCAGATGGATGGGCGGGTGCGCACGATTCTCCAACCGGGAACAAAGCCATGAGCGCGGTCGGGGCCGAAGCGCCGCCCGGTGCAAATGGGGTGGCGGGGTCGGGGCTGCGCGTGGTCAACCTGCGCAAAAGCTACCGCAAGCGGTTGGTGCTGCGCGATGTTTCGCTGCATCTCGAACGGGGCGAGGTGGTCGCTTTGCTGGGGCCAAACGGTTCGGGCAAGACCACCTGTTTTTATGCCATCGCCGGCCTGGTCTCGCCCGATGCCGGGCAGGTCAGCATCGATACGCAAGAGGTGACCGGCTTGCCGATGTATCGCCGTGCCCGGCTGGGTATCGGCTATCTGCCGCAGGAGGCCTCGATCTTTCGCGGCCTGACGGTGGAGCAAAACATCATGGCGGTGCTGGAAATTGCGGTTTCCGAGCCACATCGCCGGCGCGAAAGGCTGGAAGAACTGCTGGGCGATTTTGCCATTGCGCATCTGCGTCAGGCCCCCTCCCTGGCGCTTTCGGGGGGCGAGCGGCGGCGGGTGGAAATTGCTCGCTGTCTTGCCGCTGATCCGAAATATCTGTTGCTTGACGAACCCTTTGCCGGGGTCGATCCGATTGCCGTTGGCGAAATCCGGGCGCTGGTGTCACAGCTGAAAGAACGCGGCATTGGCGTGCTGATAACCGATCACAACGTGCGGGAAACGCTGGAAATCGTTGATCGCGCCTATATCCTGCACGATGGGCAGGTGCTGATGTCGGGGCGCACCGAAGAGGTGGTGCGCGATGAAAACGTTCGCAGGGTCTATCTGGGGCAAAATTTCCGCATTCAGTAAAGCGGCAGATGCGTGCAGGTCGGCAGTTGACAGTCGGGCGGTTCCGTTCCCAAATAAGTTGTATGCGTGAACACCGACCCGATGCCCGCTCCGCCGCGCCGCCCGTTTCCCGGCACGAATGGTTTTGTGGCGCGGGTCACCCCCGGCCGTTCCCGGCAGAGTTTAACCGACCCGCAACCCGGATATGCGATTCTGGGGGCGGACAATGACGTGAAGGAGAAGCCATGCGTTACCAAATCAGCGGAAAACAGCTCGACGTCGGTGAAGCCCTGCAAACCCATGTAAAGACCGAACTGGGGGAAACGGTCGATAAATACATGCAGCGTCCGACCGACGCGACCATCGTTTTTTCGCGTACCTCGCATGAGTATGTCTGTGAAATTACCGTTCACCTCTCCACCGGGCTGACGGCTTCGGCCGCTGGACGCGCTGGCGAGGTATATGCCGCCTTCGAGGCGTGCCGCGAAAAGATGGACAAGCAACTGCGCCGCCACAAGCGTCGGCTGAAAGACCATCACCGCGACCGTCCGCAGCCTGTTGAATTCGGTCAGGCGGGGCTGTATGTGCTCGCCGCGGATGAAGACGAGTCGGAAGTGGAAGGTGACAGCCTTGCACCCGTGATCGTGGCCGAGATGGAAACGAAAGTTCCCACCATTTCGGTTGGCGAGGCGGTGATGCAGATGGAACTGTCCACCAAGCCGCTGCTCGTTTTCCGCAACGAGAAACATGGCGGGGTCAATGTCGTCTATCGCCGCGATGACGGCCATGTCGGCTGGATCGACCCGCGCAACAGCAAATGAGCGTTCCGGTGACGGGCGCGGAAAAAGGACAGATGGATCTTTCCACCCTGCTCAGACCGGCGGCGGTCAAGGTGTTGACCAATGTCACGAGCAAGAAGCGCCTGTTTCAGGATCTCGCAGATATCGCGCATTCAGCCTACGGGCTGGATGCGACCCAGACCGTCGATGCGCTTCAAGAGCGCGAAACGCTTGGCCCCACCGGCGTGGGGCATGGGGTTGCGCTGCCTCATGCACGGCTGCACGGGGTGAAATCGGTGGTGGGGGTCTTTTTGCGCCTCGAAAAGCCGCTGGATTTCGATGCGGTCGATCGGCAGCCGGTTGATCTGGTCTTTGCGCTTTTCGCACCCAAGGATTCGGGGGTTGAACATCTCAAGGCGCTGGCGCTTGTGTCGCGCACCCTGCGCAACAGCGAAACTTGTGCCAAGCTGCGCGTCAACGCCGATCCGGCGGCGCTTCATGCGGTGCTGACCGCGGCGCAGGGCGTGCAGGCGGCCTGACTAACCCGGCACCTTGCGCCAGGGGCCGAAACCGAACTGCATGTAATCGCGGCTATAGGTCTCTTGCGCGGCTTGCTCGAGCTCGGCCGTCCAGATATCGGCCAGCTTTACCGCTGCGGTATCACCCGCGATCGGGGCAAAGGGCGCGGCCTCGGCCCCCACCGCCTGCGCCAGACAGGTCAGATCTTCGCTCAGCCGGTCTTCGCGGGCAATCATGTCGGGCGCGGCGAATTGCGCAAAGCCCTGCAAGGTTGCCGATTGACTGGCCCAGATCGCATGAACCGGCAGGCTCGTCTGCGCGTTGAGATTGGATTTGAGCCACTGCACGAAGGCCAAAAGCGCCCCGCCCCAGTCGGAAGCGGGCAGCGCCTTGCCCTCGGCGGGCAGCGGCAGTTTGTAGGTTCGGCGCAATACCTCGCGGGTTTCGGCCAGATTGTCCCAGCCCAGCACCGCGGCAAAGGCCAGATGCGCCCGCATCAGCGGGTGCCGCGCCACGGTAAAGCTGCGATGCCCGGCATGTTTGCGCTTCCATTGCCGCAATGTCTTTTGCGAGAAATTCTCTTCCAGCGGACCCAGCTTTGACAGCCAGTCACGAATCGGCGCATCGGGCGCGGGACGCATCGGCAGATACAAAAGCCCCGCCCCGCAGCCCACGAAGGCGGGCACGTTTGGCCCGCGGCGCGGCTCGAAATTCGGTGTCCGCGACAGGTTGAACCGGTCCATCCTGGCCAGGCTGGTCTCCATCGCCGCGAAATTGCCCACTTTGTCGGCAAGCGCTTCGGGGTTTTGCACCACAAGGCTGGAGGGCAGCGCGCTCAGCCGCCCCTCGACGCCAAGCCAGGCCGCCAGACCGTTCAGCACGCCAATATCCTGCGCGTCCTCGTAATCGATGTAAAAGGCCGTCTGACCGGATCTTTGCAGCGCATTCATCAAGGTGATCTGGAAACCCTGCAGGCTGGCCAGGTGGTCTTCGAACTCGGCGGCATCAAAATGCGCCTGCGCCTCCTTGCGGTGCTTGGCATCGCCCAGTTTCCATTGATTGGTGGCACGGGCGATCTTGAGGCTGACGTAGCTTTCGATCGGGTTGCGGGTCAGCACCACCTTGGCACAGCGGGGGTCGTCGATCATTGCACCCAGCACGCGGGGGTCGTGATCGTGGAAATAGCGGCAGCCGTTCAGGCCGGGGGTCTCGGCAATCTTGCGCCAGAGCACCAAAGGGTCGGCATCGCGGCTGGATTTGCTGACGCCCAGCAGTTCGGCCTTCTTCGGGTAGCCGATCAGCGCGGGGTTGAACGCCTCGCCGTGGCAATGCACGCCAGGCAATTCGTTCAGCGCCGCCTCGAGCAGGTTCGAGCCGGTGCGCATCTCGGCAAAGACCACGAAACAGTCGAACTTCTGGGGCATCGCTTACTTTACCAGATAGGGGCGCCCGCGGCGCGGCGATTGGCTGGGTTGTTCGCCCGAGACAGGAAAATCGCCCATCAGGCGCGGTTGCATTCCCTGATTTTTCAGGTTTTGCAGGAACTGGCCAAAGCCCGAAAGATCGACAATCTGCGGCGCCTCGGTCAGTCGCCGTGTGGCCCTGGGGCTGATCTCGTCGATGATCGTTTGCAACGGCTCCATCGGATTGTCGATGAACTCGGCCATGTTCCAGATCCGCACCCGTGCCTTCACATACATCGAGCGCAGAATGTTCAACTGGTCGATCTCGATCTGTTGCAGCCTGGCGGCTTCACGCCGGATCTCGCCGAAATTCTGGTTGGCACGGTAAAGCGGCACCGCCCAGGCCCCGGTGATGACGGAAATCTGCGCATTCGGGTCGGTCGCGGTGAACCAGTTGATATCTTGCGTATCGCGGGGGCTGAACATGAAGCACTGCCGCTCGCCGCGGGCATTCCAGATCACATTGGTCAGGAAGGCCTTCGGGTTGTAATCGCGCAGCGCCGCGCTGTCGCTCAGGCAGCCGTTGAACATCGGCTCGCCACCGGCAAATTCGGCACGCTCGGGGCCGAAAAGATGCCCATGCACCCGTGCACCCACATATTTGGCAAGCCAGCCTTCGAAGTTCTCGAACAGGTCGGAAAAACCCTGGAAGATCGAATAATGCGCCGAGGTCTTGCCGTTTTCATGGTCTTGCCGCGGAAAGCGGCTTTGCATGTAAAGACCGGGGCGGCCCTTGGTGCGCCGCTCGATCGCCTTGGAAAACAGCCGGTCGATCTTGGCGGGGTTCGGTTCGGCGACGTTCTCGGGCGGGCGCTCCGACAGGAAAGTGGCATAGAGCTTTTCCGCCTTGGGCCAGATTTTCCGCGCCACGAAACAATCGGACCGGCGCAAAAGCTGCAGGTGATCGTCGTAGAAGATATGCGGCTTGCCCTGAAAGTCGAACTTCGACAGCGTCAGCGACCGGCTCTCGATATTGGTGGCGTAAAGCCTTGCCAGCGATTGGAAATAGCTCTCGTCGGGGATCCAGACCTTGGCAAAATAGCGGTCATGCATTTCGCGGTCGGGGTCTTGCAGGATGGCGCTGAGGGTTTGCCGCGACAGGCACCACCACTGGCTGCCCAGATGCGGCACGATGCCCCCCGGAATGCGCCGCTTGAAACCGATCCGGCGCTGAAACTCGACATAGCGGTCAAACAGGCGGCGGCGCCTCTTCCAGGAAAATGGAAAGCGCAGGGTGAAGCGTTCCATATCGATGCCGCCCACCGTCCAGCCCACTTCGGCGGTGGTGACACTTTCGATGAAGTCGGTTTGCGGACGGGCCGCCAGATAATCGTTGAGTTCCTTCAGCGGCCGCAGCGGCAGGCACGAGCCGGAGGCCAGAAAGACATGGCGCACCTCGGCGTGGCGTTCGAGCATTTTCTCGGCCCCGGCCTGTGCCGCCTCGACCAGCGACCAGGTGCCCCACTCGCATTTGAAGCGTTTGCAAAACGAGACATTGCCCAGATCGGAAAGCGACCGTCCCAGCGCGGCATGATCGTGGTCGGAGACGCGGGCATCGACATGGATCACCACCGGGGCGCCATTTTCGGCCCAGTGCCGCGCAACCTGTGCGGCCCGGTCCAGTGCCGTGTGGCACATCATGATGAAGCCGACCGTCACCGCCGCGCCCTCATGCCCAATTGCCCTTCGACATCAGCCCGAGAATTTCAAGCTGCCGCCAGTTGATGTATCGTTCCGACCACTTTGTCCACAGATCAGGCTCGGAACTCAACCGTTCCTGATAGGCCTGATACTCCCGCGAGCCGGCATAGTGTTCACGGCGCACCATTTCCTCGGCGACCTTGGCGGTCAGCGGCGAGAGGAACTTGGCGTGCAGCAGGCAGCCCGAAGCCTTTTCTCCGCCCCATTCGTCATAAACCATGTTCAGGCCACGCGGCAAAATCATATGCGTGGACGAGGAAAACACATAGCTGCTTTGCCATTTGACCAGCGGAATCTTGTTGAGCGAGGGCGCGGCAACGGGGTCTTCGGCAAAGAACATCCGGGCCCGTGGCCCGCCCTGAATCCACAGGTTGCGCATCTGCGTGTTGCGGGAAATCATGTAATTTCCGGCATCGAACCAACAGGCAATCTCGAACGGGTTCTGCCCCTCGCGGTAGGGCACGGCATCGACCGGCCCCTTGGGATACATATCAAGCAGCATCGCCGGGAAAGAGCGGATATCGTAGGTATCAAGCCAGTCGGTCAGCGCATCGATGGGCCGCGTGTCGCAAAACGGATAGACAAAAAACTCGTCCGGATCGACCGTCAGCGTCCAATGCCCGGTGCCATGCTTGCGCAGCAGCCAGTTCAGCCAATCCATGCCAAAGGCCGAAGCCTTGTAAGAGGCCGGCGTCGTCCAGACCGAACAATCTTCCTGCGCCGCCAGATATTCCCGCGTGCCATCATCGCTGTCGTTATCTACAAAGATGAAATGGCCCACCCGCAGATCGCGGTAATAGCGCAGGAAATAGGGCAGTCGCACCCGTTCGTTGCGCAGGGTGCAGAACACGATCACATCCGAGCGGCGGATCTGCCCGGTGCGGTCGGACACCTGATGCAACTGGCGACGCTTGCGAAACGCGTGCCATTGGCGCCTGCGCCGCTCTCGCCTTAATCGGATGGCCTGCTTCACGCCCAAGTCCTGCCCCGCAACCTGCCGATGACCCTGTCTTGCCTTGCTACCCCGAAGCTGCTTGCAACAAGGTTAATTGTGTCGCGCCAAGAAACCGCGACAAGGGTTTGATGTGCCTGTATTCGCCGCAACGCCGAATGGTCTGGTCGCACGGTCTGATTGCGGTGCAGAATATGCGGAACGCGCGGAGAGGTAAACATTTGTATCGCCTCAAGATACAATCCCGGCATTACAGCCACCCCCCGCGCGACATCAGGCCCAGCGCTTCCAACCGCCGCCAACCGCCCAATGCGCTGGAATGTTCGTTCCAGAAATCGGGCGAGGCGATCAGGCTGTCATAATAGGCGTCGAAGGTGTCCGGCGTGCCGAAATGCTCGCGGCGCTGCTTTTCCTCGGCGGCCTTCGCAACAATGGTTGGCAGAAACTTGGTATGCAGCAACAGCCCGGAGGCCGCCTCGCCGCCGGTTGTGTCATAGACCTCGTTCAGCCGGGGCGGCAAGATGGAATGGGTCGAGTTCAGATAGGCAAAGCGCCAATGCCAGCGCACAAGCGGAATCTTGGTCAGCGTCGGGGCCTTGTGCGGGGCGTCGGCAAAAAACATCCGCGCCCGTGGACCGCCTTGAATCCAAAGGGCCCGTGACTTTTCCTGCTGCTCGATCGTGTAGTTTCCGGCATCGAACCAGCGCAGCAGCGCGGTGGGGTCGGTGGCGGGGTCGTAGCGCTGCGCTTCGAGCGGCCCCTTGGGGTAAAGCTCAAGCATCATTGCCGGAAAGACCCGCTGACCGCTGCGGTCGAGCCATTCGGTCAGGGCCCGAAGCGGCCGGGTATCGTGGTGCGGATAGATCAGCAGTTCATCGGCATCGACGGTCAGGCACCAGTGATCGTGCCCGTAGCGCAGCAGCAGCCAGCCCAGCCAATCCATTCCGAACCGGTGCCGCCGATAGCTGACCGGGGTGCGCCAAAGCGAAACATCGGTCTGGCCGGCCAGCATCTCGGCGCTGCCATCGGTGCTGCCATTGTCCACGATCAGGAAATGATCGATCCCCAAGGCGCGGTAGTGCTGTAGGAAATGCGGTAGCCGCTGCGCCTCGTTGCGGATGCTGGCAAACAGAAGCAGGCTGTTTGGGTCAATCTGCGCGGTGCGATTGGCCACGGGCCGCAGCCGCCGCCGCCGCCGAATGGCACGCGCCAGAAGATAGCGGCGTTTTGCCCGCCACCTGAATGCCTGCCAAAGCTGTGCCCACTGTGCCATTGCACCCCCGTTGGGGGTTATTTTTCATAATGTCCGCTTTGATGCCAGCGCCAAGCGTCGGCGATCATCGTGGCCAGGTCGGCGCGGCGGGGTCTCCAGCCCAGATCCCGCTCTGCCTTGCTTGAGCCCGAAACCAGCACCGCCGCATCGCCCGGCCTGCGTCCGCCCTCGACAATGGGCACATCGCGGTTGGTGACATGGCGCGACTGAGCCACCACCTCGCGCACTGAAAAGCCCGCGCCGCTGCCCAGACAGAACACCTCGGAGCCTTTGCCGGCGGCAAGCCATTCCAGCCCCAGCACATGGGCATCCACCAGATCGCTCACATGCACATAATCGCGGATGCAGGTTCCGTCCGGGGTCGGATAATCCGAACCGAACACCGTCAGCGCCGGGCGTTTGCCGTCGATGGCATCCAGCATCAGCGGAATCAGATGCGTTTCGGGCTGATGAAACTCGCCCACTTCGCCCTCCGGGTCGGCTCCGGCCACGTTGAAATAGCGAAAGATCACGGAGTTGAGCCCATGGCTCGCGCCAAAGTCACGCAGCATCGCCTCGATCGCCAGTTTCGAGCCGCCATAGGCGTTGATCGGCATCTGCCGCGTGGTTTCGTTCAACACCACACCGTCCTGATCGCCATAGGTGGCGCAGGTCGAGGAAAAAACGAAGTCGAGACAGCCCGCCGCACAGGCCGCCTCGATCAGCGAGAGCGACGACATCACATTGTGGCGCCAGTATTTGCCGGGGTTGGTCATCGACTCGCCCACCAGGCTCAGCGCCGCGAAATGCATCACCGCCACCGGCTGCCAACGCGCAAAAACCGCATCCAGCCGCGCCCGGTCACAAAGCTCGCCTTCCTCCAGCGGGCCGAATTTCACCGCCTCGCGCCAGCCGGTGACAAAGCTGTCATAGGTCACGGGCACATAACCCGCGTTGCGCAGCGCCTTGCAGGCGTGAGAGCCGATATACCCGGCCCCCCCCGTTACCAGAACATGGCGATCCATCGGTTACTCGGCGGCGGTGCGCATGGCCATCAGATCGCCAAGAAAGTCTGCGAACTCCTCGCGCAGGTCATCGCGGGCGAGACCAAAGGCCACGGTGGCCTGCAAGAAGCCCGCCTTGGAGCCGCAATCGTAGCGCTGGCCGCGGAAGCGGAAGCCATAGACCGGGCCGCCATTGGCGATTTCTTCGGCAATGGCATCGGTCAGTTGAATTTCGCCGCCGGCCCCTTCCTTTTTCTTGTTCAGGTTCGACATCACCTTGGGCGTCAGGATGTAGCGGCCGATTACCGCAAGGTTCGACGGCGCCACCTCGGGTTTGGGTTTTTCCACCATACCCTTGACCTTGACCAGCGAGCCCATGTCTTCGGCAATATCCAGCACGCCGTAAGACGAGGTTTTCTCGTGCGGCACTTCCATGGCCGCAACCACATTGCCGCCGGTCTCGGCATAGGCTTCCATCATCTGCTGCAAACAGGGCTTTTCGGCAGCAATCACGTCATCGGTCAGCAGCACGGCAAAGGGCTCGTTGCCGACCAGCCGCCGCGCGCACCAGACCGCATGGCCCAGACCCAGCGGACGGTTTTGCCGCACATAGGCAATCGCGCCCGAATCCATATTGGTGGCCTTGAGCGCCTCAAGCAGGTCGTTCTTGCCTTTCTTGCGCAGCGAGCTTTCCAGTTCCGGGGCGTCGTCGAAATAATCCTCCAGCGCCGATTTCCCGCGCGAGGTGACAAAGATGAACTCCTTGATGCCGGCCGCCCGCGCCTCGTCGATCGCATATTGGATCAAGGGGCGGTCCACCAGCGTCAGGATCTCTTTCGGGATCGACTTGGTGGCGGGGAGGAAGCGCGTCCCGAGGCCCGCGACAGGAAAAATCGCTTTCGTGACCTTGCGTTTCATGAAGCACCTTATGGTTATGGGCCGTGCCCGAATTCCGTTCGGCCCATTGTTGCGCCGAATTGCCTGTTTCTCAAGTTTGCCACGAGGGTAAGGTAAAAGTTAAGGGGGAAAGCCCTGCAAAAAGGTGCATTCCATGCGTCGCAAAGGCGAAATTCCGCTGCGTCTGCAAAATCATCGGCGCGGTTTTGCCAAAGTGGCAGCGAATCGTCCGGTTGCGACGGCGAGTCGCACCCCTCCGGTGGCGGCGTGCTTCGGGCCTAGTCCAGCCCCATCTCGGCCATCATCGATTCGATCCGATGCGCATCCGAAGGGTTGTTGAGCTCCCAGAACTGTCGCCCCCGCGCCTCGACCTCGACACAGAGCACCGCCCGGCCGTTTTCCAGAAAACGCAACTGCTCCAGCCCTTCGAGCCGTTCCAGCGGGCCCATCGGCCAGTTGGGGTAGCCCGCCAGCGTCTCGGGACGATAGGCATAGACCCCGACATGATGAAACACCGGCGTCGGTTCCTGTGCCAGATAGCTTTCCGAGGTGAAGGGGATCACCTCTTTTGAAAAATAGATGCCGCGGTTTCCGGCGCCAAAAACCGCAGTGGTGCCCCCGACCCGGCCGTGATGGCGGTCTTCGCGCAGGCTGGCCAGCATCGCGCCTTCGCAGCGCAGCACCGGCGTGGCCAGTTCGGCCCAGGGGTTGGCCCGCAACCCGGCCACCAGATCTTCGATGAACCAGGCCGGGGTAAGCGGCGCATCCCCTTGCAGGTTGACCACAATCTCATGGCCGGCCCCCAGCAGGGCCATGGCCTCGGCCACGCGTTCGGTGCCGTTCTTGCAGGCTTCGGAGGTCATCACCACCTCGGCGCCAAACCCCTCTGCCTCGTCGCGGATGCGGGTGTCGTCGGTGGCCACCACCACGCGGCTGGCACCCTGCACCGCCATCGCGGCTTCCCAACTGCGGCGGATCAGCGTTTTTGCCACGCCCGAGGCGCCGGTCAGCGGCACCAGCGGCTTGGCGGGGTATCGGGTCGAGGCGTAGCGGGCCGGAATGACGATGAGAACCGACATCATTTCACCAAAAGCACGCCGGGGGCATAGGCGATGAAGAAGGGGTTGGCAAAGCCTGCCTTGCCATAGGTGAAGGGGGCGTGATCGTCAAAGCACAGCATTTCACCGCCGGCGCCGCGCAGCACCGCATCGCCGGCGGCGGTATCCCATTCCATGGTCCTGCCCAGCCGCGGGTAAAGGTCGGCCTCGCCCGTGGCCACAAGGCAGAATTTCAGCGATGATCCGGCCGAGGTCATGTCTTTCACCGCATAGCGGGCAATGTAGTCATCGGTTGCCTGATCGCGGTGCGACTTCGAGGCCACCACCATCAGCGCCCGGTTGTCGGGAACCGAAACGGTAATGGGGTGCTGGGTGCCGATCGCCTCCTTGTCAAAGACCGGCCCCGCCTCTTCGACGGCGCGGCCATCGGCAAGGGTGTAGAAAAGCCGTCCCTTGGCGGGGGCGTAAACCACACCCCGCAGCGGCACGCCGTTTTCGACATAGGCGATGTTCACGGTAAAATCGCCCCGCCGCTGGATGAACTCCTTGGTGCCATCCAGCGGATCGACGATCAGGAAGGTGCTGACCGTCTGGCCATGGCTGGCGGCCTGCTCCTCGGTCACCAGCGCCATTTGCGGAAAGGCTTCGGCCAGCCCCTCGGAAATCAGCGCATCGGCGGCCTCGTCGGCTGCTGTCACAGGCGAGGCATCAGACTTCGATCTGACCTCGAAATCGGGGGCGTCATAGATCTCCATGATCTTGTCACCCGCCTCCAGCGCCAGACGGCGCATGACGGTCACGAGACGGTCAAAGTCCATTTTTCTCTCCATTTGGCCAGTCTGCTGCCTGGCTGGTCTGCTGCGCCGGATTCTGGCGCGATTGCCATGCGATTGCGCAGCCTTTATGATGCGCCGTCAAGGGAACAGCAAGATTTCCGGGTTAGATAGCATCATCGGCCAGCACGGCGGACCCATGTTCAGAGCAGAGCGTAGCAAGAGCACCCTCGGATCGACCTTCAGCCTGCTGGAGCTGATCTACCATGCCACGGTGCGCTCGATCCGGAAAACCCAGGGCAATGCGATCCTCGGGCTGATCCAGAACATGCTTCAGACGCTGCTTCTGGTGTTCACCTTCTATATCATGTTCAGCGTTCTGGGGATGCGCGGCAATACCGTGCGCGGGGATTTCCTGCTTTACATCATGTCGGGCATTTTCCTGTACATGACCCACACCAAGGCGATGGGGGCGGTTTTCGGCTCCGAAGGCTCGACCTCGGCCATGATGAAACACGCGCCGATGACCACTGCCGTCACCATTACCGCCGCCGCGCTGGGGGCGCTCTACATCCAGATGCTGTCGATGGTGGTGGTGCTTTACCTCTACCATGCGGCGATCACCCCGATCACGATCTACGACTGGGTGGGGGCGATGGGCATGGTGCTTCTGTCCTGGTTCACCGGGGTCGGGCTGGGCATGGTGTTTCTGGCGGCAAAACCCTGGAATCCGGCCTTGGTCGGCCTGATCCAGCAGGTCTATTCCCGTGCCAACATGATTGCCTCGGGCAAGATGTTTCTGGCCAACACCCTGCCGCACAAGATGCTGATCCTGTTCAACTGGAACCCGCTGTTCCACACCATCGACCAGGCACGGGGCTTCACCTTCATCAATTACAACCCGCATTTCTCGAACTGGGAATACCCGCTTTATGTGGGTCTGGCGGCGCTGATGATCGGGCTGATGGGCGAATTCTACACCCGCCAATATGCTTCGGTCAGCTGGAGCGCCAGGGGCTGACCAGGGGCGGAACGGTCTGGTTGTCAGGCCTTGCGGATCGTGTCGCCCAACTGGATGACCGGCTGCAGCTCCACCACCGTGCCGGCAGTGCCGTTGCCCTGCGCCCGCCCGGCAACAATTTCTGCCGCCTTGCGCCCAATCTCGCGCCGGCAGGCATCCATCGTCGCCAGACGGCGCGGCAAGCCCTCCAGAAGATCGACACTGTTGAACCCCGCAAGGCCCAGCTTTCCGGGCACATCCAGGCCCTGTTCAAGGCACCACAAAAGCCCGCCTGCACCAATCATGTCGTTGGAATAATAAAGAAAATCAATGTCCGGGTTGCGTTTGAGCAAGGCCTCGGTCATTTCGCGGCCCTTCAACAGCGCCGATCCGCCCGAGTAGAATTCGGTATCGGCAAGGCTCAGACCGGCCAGTGCAAGACCTTCCTTGAAGCCTTCCAGCCTTTTGCGGGCGCGGTGGTCTTCGGGCATCTTCGTGCCCAGAAAGCCGATCCGCCGATAGCCCGCCGCCACGATCGCCTCGGCCATGTGCAGCCCTGCGCGACGGTGCGAAAT
>CAZPWV010000018.1:0-16029 GCA_964590825.1 uncultured Rhodobacter sp.
CTGCACGGGTTTGCGCAGCGGTGCCACCACGCGCCGCTCGGGCACGGGGGCAATCACCTGACGGTTCAGTTCGACGCGCGGGGCAGCCACGACGGGCGGCGCCTCGGGCAGGTCATCGTCGAGATCGCTGAAGGCATTGTGGTCAAAGTGCTGTTCGCGCCAATCGTCGCCGCCGTAGTTGCCCGCATCCGTCTCGGCGCCAAAGTGGTCATCGGCCCAGTCGGCACCGGACGCCCAAGTTTCTTCGGCGGCCCAGTTTTCGTCAACCGTCGCGGGCGCGAGGGAGGCCGGTTTGAGCGGTGCGGCGGCAGGCGTTTCCGGCAGATAGCGCGGCCGCGCCTGCAAGGGCGGCTCGGTGCGCAGCGCCGTGGTGGTGGGCGTGGCGGGTTTCGGGCCACGGGCAAGCCGCGCCGACACCGCCGCCAGAACCGAGGCCGGCGTTGGCGTGGCGGGGGCCGGGGGGGGGCTTTGCACCGCCGGGCGCAGCGCCTGCATCGGCTCGGCCCGCAGTTCGGCAGGCTGCGGCACTGGCGGCGCCGGCGGCGCGATGTTGCGGGTCTTCACCGCCTGCGCGATGCGGGCCTTGATCCGGTCCTCGCTCGGGGCTTCGGGCAGAGGGGTTTGCCAATGGTGCTGCGGTTCGATCAGCTCCGGCTCGGGGGTGTTGTCTTGCACCAGCCAGTCGTCGGCGGCGGCGCGACGCACCCGCGACAAAAGCGAGGGGCGGGCCGCCATCGGCGCGGGTTCTGCCGCCCAATGCGGGTTTTCCCAGGCCTGCTGCGCCTCCCAGGCGGCTTGCTGGGCGGCTCGTTCGGCGGCAGTGGCGGCGGCTGCGGCGCGGCGCTGACGCGCGTTTTCCGCGGCCCCCTGTGCCGCGCGCACCGAAACCGAGGCGCCTTTGCCCAGCGCCGACATCAGCGCGGCATAGCTGGCCACCGTGCCCAAGAGCAGAAAACGCAAGGCCGCCCGCAGTTCGGCCCTGTCGAAACCGAGCACGAAAACCGCCATCGCCAGTGCCAGCACCGCCAACATCGCCGTCAGCAGTTTCAGCCCGACACTGCCCGCCACCGGCGACATGCCCAGCAGCGACCCGGCAATCATGTCGCCAAAATTTCCGCCCAGCCCATAGGCCTGCACCCATTCGGTTCCGGGCACGAGCAGCGCGGCATAAACCGAGGTCACAGCCACGGCGATGGGCAGGAACACCGCCCGACCGAGGGCCCGTTCCTCGCCCCGGTGCAGAATGTGACGCAGCCCCCAGGCGGTTAGACCCAGCGGCAGCAACCAGGCCCCGTGGCCAACGATGACGATCAGCGGCGAGGCAATGCCCGCGCCGATCCGTCCCAGCCAGTTTTGCACCGGTGCATCGGAAACCGCCATCCAGCTTGGATCTTCGGGCGAGTAGGAGGCAAGCATCATTGCCGCCATTACCCCCGCAACCAGCAGCGCCGCGCCCAGAAGTTCACGCCCGCGCCGCTCCAGAACGGCCTGGGTGTTCTGATCCAGAAGCGGGTCGCGTTGTCTTGCCTGATAGGATGCCATGCTCAACCGTCCTCACTTGTGCAAACAGTCGCGGAGCCGGATAAGGCCGCGCTGCGTTTCTGCTCTTGGGGCGACCAAAGCCACCCGGATGTATTTTCGACCGGGGTTTTCACCGCCGACCGCGCGGGCCAGATAGGCACCGGGCAGCACCCGCACCCCGGTTTCACGCCATAGCCGCAGCGCCGTTTCTTCGCCGTCATCCACCGGAAGCCAAAGGAAAAATCCTCCCTCGGGCAGGCGGAAGCTGTTGACCCCGGCAAAGATCTCGGCCGCATCGGCGTATTTTTCGGCATAAAGGGCCCGGTTTTCCACCACATGCGCCTCGTCGCTCCAGGCGCGTTCGGAAACCCGCTGGATCGGTTGCGGCAGGGGCGCCCCGGCATAGGCCCGCAACTGCCGGATGCGTTTCATGCTTTCGGGGCCGGCCGCACAAAAACCCGAGCGCAGGCCGGGCAGGTTGGAGCGTTTCGACAGCGAATGAAAGATCACCACCCGTTCGGGATCGGCGCCGATCTCTGTCGCCACTTCCAGCGCACCGGGCGGCGGCGCGCTGCGCCAGAGCTCGGAATAGCACTCGTCGGCAAAAATGCGGAAATCGTGTTTTTCGGCCAGCGCCAGCAACCGCTCCAGATATGCGCGGGGGGCCACCGCGCCTTGCGGGTTGGCGGGCGAGCACAGATAGGCAATCGCCGTGCGGTCGAGCACCTCGGCGGGAAGGCTTTCATAATCGGGCAGAAAGCCGGTCTCCTCGGTGGCGGGCACAAAGACGGTTTCGGCACCCACGGTGGCGGAGGCCACGGCATAGACCTGATAGAAAGGGTTGGGAACCAGCACCACCGGCTGCTTGCCCCGTTTCGTTTCCGGGCACAGCGCGATGGCGGCGTTGAATAGCCCCTCGCGCGTGCCGTTGAGCGCCATGATCCGGTTTTCGGCCACATCGGCGCGATACCGCCGCCCCAGCCAGCCAGAGATCGCCCGCAAGAGTTCTGGTGTGCCGTCGTTGGCGGGATACTGGCCGAACTCCGCCAGATTGTCGGCCAGCACCTGACCCACGAAGGCCGGCATCGGGTGGCGCGGCTCGCCGATGGTCATGGAAATGGCCTCGCCACCTGCGGGGTGGCAATCGAGAAGCTTCCGCAGCCGCGGAAACGCATATTCGGGCAGGTTCGAGAACCGCTCGGGATAGTCCATCTGTGCCTCATCGTCGGGGTCGTGGCGCCCCGTTTGCGCAGAGGTTACCCAAGCTTGCGGCGCACGTCCAGAAAAAGCACGCCGCGCCCGTGCCTTGCGGTTCCGCGATGTGGCATTTCAGCCAAGCACCCGCTCCACCGCAACACCCAGCCGCAAGAGTGCCTCTTCGCCCATCGGCCGCCCCATCAGCGAGACCCCGCACATCGGGGTGCCGCTGGGCAGGGTCAGGGCGCAGAGCCCGAAGATATTGGCGATGCGGGTGTTGCGCAGCGCCAGCAGGTTTTCGGCGGCGAAATAGGCCGGATCCGAGAGCAGCCGCGCCGCATCGGGGGGCAGGATCGGCGCGGTCGGCACAAGAACGGCATCGTAGCCGGCCACCGCCGCGTGCCATTGCCTGCGGTAGCGTTCGAGGTCATCCCAGGCCTTGACATAATCGGCCGCAGAGGCAGTTGCACCGGTGCGGAATCGTTGCAGGATCAGCGGATACATCTTGTCGGGGGCAGCCTCGATCGTCTCTTTCCAAAGGCCGTACGCCTCTGGCGCAAAAAGAATCCCGGAAAGGTCCATGGCCGGAGCAACGCAGGCCAAGCGGTGCCGGAACAGCCGTGCCCCGGCCCGTTCCAGCCCGGACAAGGCGGTTTCGAACCCCTGCACCGGCTCGGCCCTTGCGCCTTCGAACGGCAGGCCGTCAAGCACCAGCAGACGGGCGCCATCAATGCTGGCATCGCGCAGATCGGGGGCTTGGCGGCCCTCCAGCGCGGCCAGAACAAGGGCGCAGTCTTCGACTGTCCGCGCCAGCGGGCCGACCGTGTCAAAGCGCTTGCACAGCGGCACCACCCCCGCCGCGCTGACCCGCCCTGCGGTGGTCTTGAGCCCGACAATGTCGTTCCAGGCCGCCGGGATGCGCACCGAGCCGCCGGTATCCGAACCCACCGCCGCCGCCGCCAGCCCGCGCTTTACCGACACCGCGGCGCCAGAGCTGGACCCGCCCGGCGCCAGACCGGGGCAAACGGCATTCGCGGGGGTGGCGGTCGACGGGTTCACGCCAAGCCCGGAAAAGGCCAACTCGGTCATATGCGTCTTGCCCAGGCAGAGCGTTCCGGCAAGCGTCGCCTGTGCCAGCACCTCGGCATCGGCCTCGGGAACCCGGCCTTCGAGCAGCTTCGATCCCGCTTCGGTGGCCACTCCGGCGCTGTCGAACAGGTCTTTCCAACTGAGCGCCACACCATCAAGTGGTCCGCGACCCAGGTGGTTGCGCAGCCGGCTGCGGGCGGCCATCGCCTCGCCGCGTGCCCTCTCGGGGGTGAGCCGCGCATAGACATCGGGCGCCCCGGCGGCCGCCTCCAGATAGGCCTCGGCCATCTCGACGGGGTCAAGCTGGCCTGCCGCCATCGCCTGCCCTTGCCGCGCCGCAGACCAGAACCGTTCCTCCATCGCCGCCTCCCTGCTGTTTTGTTCAGGCTAGCGATGGCGGCGCCGATGGACAATCCCGCGCGCCACGCCATATTGGGGGCATGACACAGGATATGACGTATCGCTCGGATGTTCTCATAGCGGGTGGCGGGTTGAACGGCCCGGCCCTTGCCCTTGCGCTGGCGCAGGCCGGTTTGACGGTGACGGTGGTCGATGCCGCCCCGGCCCGGCAGCGCAGCGAGGAGGGTTTCGATGGCCGGGCCTATGCCTTGGCGCTGGCCTCGCAAAAGCTGTTGTCGGCGATCGGCCTGTGGCCGGGGCTGGCGGCGCAGGCGCAGCCGATGAACGAGGTCAAGGCCGCCGATGGCCGCCCCGGCGAAGGCGCCGCCCCGTTTTTCCTGCATTTCGACAGCCGCGAACTCGACCAGCGCCCGGTGGGCTACATGCTCGAAGACCGGTTTCTTTACCGGGCCTTTCTGGCGGCAATGCAGGCCGAGCCGGGCATCCGCCTTTTGGCCGCAACCGCGGTAACGGCGCAAACGGTGCATCCGGGGCAGGTGTCGGTCACGCTGTCGAACGGGCAAAGCCACAGTGCGCGGTTGTTGGTGGGTGCCGATGGCCGCCGCTCGGGCGTGGCCGAACGCGCCGGAATCGGACGCGAGGGTTGGGGCTACGGGCAAACCGCACTGGTGGCCGCGATCGACCATGACAAGCCCCATGAGGGCGTGGCGTGGCAGTTCTTCATGCCCACCGGGCCCTTGGCCATCCTGCCGCTGCCGGGCAACCGCTCCTCCATCGTCTGGAGCGAGACCGATGCCAATGCGGCCACCATTGCCGCGCTTTCGGACGACGATTTCCTTGCCGTTCTGCGGCCGCGCTTTGGCGATTTTCTGGGCGGGATCCGCCTGGCGGGGCCGCGTTTTGGCTATCCGCTGAACCTGACGCTGGCCAAGGCCTATGCGGCGCCGCGTGTGGCGTTGATCGGCGATGCCGCGCATGGGGTGCATCCGATTGCCGGGCAGGGGCTGAACCTGGGCCTGCGCGATGTGGCGGCGCTGGCCGAGGTGGTGGTGGAGGCGCTGCGCCGCGGCGAGGATATCGGCGCCATCGATGTGCTGGAGCGGTATCAGGCCTGGCGGCGGTTCGATTCCGTTTCGCTGGCGCTGGGCATGGATGCGGTGAACCGGGCCTTTTCCAATGACAACCCGCTGTTGCGGGCAGGGCGCGAACTGGGGATGGGGCTGGTGCAGGCGATCGGCCCGATGCGGCGCGGCTTCATGCGGCAGGCGGCCGGGCTGAGCGGGGCGCAGCCACGACTGCTGCAGGGCCGGGCGCTGTAAGCGGCGGCGGTCCGCCTGGCGGGGGCCTCCAGCGGTCAATCCGGCGGTCAATCCAGACGGCGGGCCTCGTCTTCGAGCATGATCGGAATGCCGCCGCGAATCGGAAAGGCAAGCCCGGCCGGTTTTGATACCAGTTCCTGCCGCTCGGCATCATAGTGCAGCGTGGCCTGGGTCAGCGGGCAGACAAGCGCCTCGAGCATCCGCCGGTCAAAGCCGCCGCGCTCGGTTTCGGGGGTGATCTGGGGCAGGGTATCGCTCATTGCCGGCGTTCCTCCATCCCGCCGCGCAGCACGAATTCCAGCAAGGTCACCAGCGTTTCGCGCCGCGTGCTCAGGCTGGGCGCCTCCAGCAGGGCCTGTTTGTCTTCGGGCTCCAACGGCAACAGCATCGACAGCGAGTTGATGAGCAATTCATCCTCGGCGTCCTTCAGGGCCTCCCAGTCGGTATCGAGCCCCTGGGTCTGAAAATACCGCGCCAGCAATTCCAGAAAGGTGGTGCGGTCAAAGCCGGGGTCGTGCTCGGCCCGGCCCAGATCGCGTTCGAAATCCCCCCAAAGCACATCGGCGCGGATATAGGGGGTAAAGCCGCTCAACTCCCGCATCAGGCGAAACCGCGAAACCCCCGAAAGGGTAATCATGTAACGCCCGTCTTCGGTTTCCGAAAACCCGGTCAGCCGCCCGGCACAGCCGATGCTGTTGAGCTTTGGCCCGCCATCGCGGCCCTTGCAGGGCTGCACCATGCCAATCAGCCGATGCGGCGTTTTCAGGCAGTCTTCGACCATCTGAAGGTAGCGCGGCTCAAAGATGTGCAGCGGCAACCGCCCCCTGGGCAAGAGCAACGCACCCGGAAGCGGAAACAGCGGAATCTGGGCCGGAAGGTCGCTGGGCTTGGTCATGCGCATCACATAGCCCGCCTCCCGGCTCAGGCAAATATCATCGACGAGAGGCGGCGGCGGCCCTTGATCGCGATGGGATCGGTGGGCTTGAGCGCGTCGAAAATGGTGAACAACTGGGTTTTTGCCGCCCCTTCGTTCCAGTCGCGGTCGCGGCGGAACAGTTCAAGCAGCTCTTCGACCGCCTCTTCTACCTTGCCTTCGGCATGAAGCGCGGTGGCATAGTCAAACCGCGCCTGCGCATCGGCGGGGTTGGCCGCAAGCGCCGCCTTGAGGGCGTCGATCGGTCCGGCCTCGGCGGCCTGGCGGGCGAGGGCAAGCTGTGCCCTTGCGGCCTCGACGGGGGCGGAGGCAGAAATCTTGGCCGGGGCCGCCGCAAGAAATTGCGCCGCCTGATCGAGATTGCCCAAAGCCAGATGCGCCCGCACGAGCCCGCCATAGGCCTCGGCATGTTCGGGCTCTTCGCCAAGGATCGCCGCAAAGGTTTCGGCGGCATCCACCGCCGCCCCCTCGGTCAGCATTTCTTCGGCGGCGGCAACGGCCTCGGCCAGCCCGCCATCCCCCGCCAGCGCGGCAAGTTTGTCGATGAAGGTCTTGATCTGCGAGGCGGGAATGGCGCCCTGAAACATATCGACCGGGCGGCCCTCGTGGAAGGCCACCACCGTGGGAATGGATTGCAGCGGCAGGCCCTGCTGCGCCAAGGCCTGGGCCAGGCGCTGATTCTCATCGACATTGATCTTGGCCATCACGACCTTGCCCTTGGCGGCCTGCACCGCCGCTTCGAGCGCAGGGCCAAGCTGGCGGCAGGGGCCGCACCAAGGCGCCCAGAAATCGACGATCACCGGAACGGTCATCGATTTGTCCATCACCTCGGCCATGAAGGTCGCCTCGGTGACATCTGTCACATAGGTCGAATGCGCAGTGTTTTCTGTTCCCAGCATGGATGTCCTCGTTAGAAGCTTTGCCCCTATATGCGGCCTGAAAGGGCGCAGGCCAAGGGGCGGATCGTCTCAGAGATCGAAAGTCGCAAATACCGGGGCGTGGTCGGAGGGTTGTTCCCATCCCCGCGCCGCGCGCAGGATACGCGAGCCATGGGCGGCCCCGGAAATATCGGGTGTCGCCCAGATATGGTCAAGCCGGCGGCCCTTGTCGGCGCTGTCCCAGTCGGCGGCGCGATAGGACCACCAGGAATACAGTGGCCCTTGGGGAATATCCTGCCGGGTGACATCAACCCAACCCCCGGCGGCGCGGACGGCTTCCAGATGGTCCACCTCGATCGGCGTATGCGACACGATCTTGAGCAGGCTCTTGTGGTTCCAGACGTCATCTTCACGCGGGGCGATGTTGAGATCGCCCACCAAAATCGCCCGATCCGGGGTTTCCCAGCGGAAATGGTCGCGCATCTCGGTCAGGAAATCGAGCTTTTGACCGAATTTCACGTTTTCGTCGCGGTCGGGAATGTCGCCCCCCGCAGGCACATAGCAGTTGTGGATCGTCACCCCGTTTTCAAGCCGCGCGGCAACATGGCGGGCCTGGCCCATCTGCGCAAAATCCTTGTCGCCCGCATCCATCAGCGGCAATTTCGACAAGATCGCCACGCCGTTATAGCCCTTTTGCCCGCGTGCAACGCAGTATCGGTAGCCCAGCGCGTGAAATGCCGCGAGCGGGATTTTCTCGACCGGGCTTTTGCATTCCTGCAGGCACAGCACATCGGGGGCCTCTTCGGCCATCAGCTTGCAAACCAGCGCTTCGCGCAAACGCACCGAGTTGATGTTCCATGTGGCGAGGGTGAAGGTCATGATGCGCTCCTGTTGCAGACGGCGATACTGGCCCCTGAGGGCGCAAAGGGCAAGCCGATGGCGGCAACGCGGCCGGGCTTAGCCGGCCCAGCCGGAGATCGATTTCACCTCGCAGAACTCCTCGATACCCCAGCGCCCCCCCTCGCGGGCGCGGCCCGAGGCGCGGACCCCGCCAAAAGGCGCCCCGGCGCCGCGACTTTGGCCGTTCATCTCGACCATGCCCGAGCGCAGCGCACGGGCAAGGCGATTGCGGCGGGGGCCGTCTTCGGTCTGCACATAGTTGGTCAGCCCGTAGGGCGTGGCATTGGCCAGCGCAAGCGCCTCTTCTTCGCTGTCGAAAGGCATGATCGACAGCACCGGGCCAAAGATTTCTTCGGTCATCACCGTCATTTCTGCCGTGCAATCGGCAAAAACCGTGGGGCGCACGAAGAAGCCCTTGTTCAGCCCGTCGGGGCGGCCCAAACCGCCGGCCACCAGCGTGGCCCCTTCGCGGATGCCGCTTTCGATCAGCCCCTGGATCTTGTCGAACTGGCTGGCGTTGACCACCGGGCCGATGTGGCGCCCGGCTTCATGCGCCGAGGCCACGCGCAGGCTGCCCGCCACCTCACGGGCAATTTCCACCGCGCGTTCATAGGCGGGGCGTTCCACCAGCATCCGGGTTGGGGCGTTGCAGCTTTGGCCCGCATTGTTCATGCAATGGCGCACCCCACGCGCCACCGCCGCGTCATCGGCATCGGCAAAGACCAGATTGGCCCCCTTGCCGCCCAGTTCGAGGCAGACCCGCTTCAGCGTTTCGGCCGCGGCTTTCGAGATTGCCTTGCCCGCCCGCGTGGAGCCGGTGAAGGAGATCATTTCCACATCGGGGTGGGTCGAGAGCTGCGTGCCCACCCCGGCCCCGTCGCCGTTCACCAGGTTGAACACGCCTGCGGGCACCCCGGCCTCGTGCAGGAATTCGGCAAAGAGCAGTGCGGAAAGCGGTGCTTCCTCCGAGGGTTTGAGCACTATAGTGCAACCCGCAAGCAGCGCCGGAACCACCTTGAGCGTGATCTGGTTCATCGGCCAGTTCCAGGGCGTGATGAGCCCCACCACCCCCACCGGCTCATAGGCGATCATCGCCCCCGGCGTGCCATCGCCCAGCGGGTGCACCCAGTCGAATGCGCGTGCGGCGGTGATGAAATTCGAGATGTGCCAGATACCGGCCCCAACCTGACTTTCGCGGGCGAAATCGATTGGCGCCCCCATTTCGAGGCTCATCGCAGCCGCCATTTCTTCGGCGCGGGACTGGTAGATGCCCAAGAGCCGCTCGACGATGGCCAGTCGCGCCGCGGGGGGGGTGGCGGCCCAGCCGGAGCCTGCGGCATGTGCGGCCGCTACCGCCGCATTGGTATCGGCCGCATCGCCCAACGAGATCACCGCGCAGGGGTCCTCGGTTGAAGGGTCGATCACCAGATGGTCACGCGGTGCCGCCGGGGCCACCCAGGCCCCGCCAATGTAGAAATTGCGCTTTTCGATCATTCTGCCCTCCGCCGGACCGTGGCCGCATTGCTGTGTGCAACAAGCTGGCATTCCATCGGCGCAGTCTCAACCCCCCGCTTTGGCAAGTGTTGGCGCACAATGGTGCAAATTATGCATTCAGGGGGGGTGATTTTCCGCTGCGATCGCGCTATGCGCAGCGCAGCACAGTTACAGGAGGCCGCCATGGGCTTGCGCATCAACGACACCGCACCGAATTTCACCGCCGACACCACCGAAGGCCCGCTGACCCTGCATGACTGGATCGGCACGGGTTACGCGATCCTGTTTTCGCATCCGAAAGATTTCACCCCGGTTTGCACCACCGAATTCGGCGCCGTGTCGCAGTTGCTGCCCGAGTTCACCAAGCGCAACACCAAGGTGATGGGCGTTTCGGTCGATACCGTGGAAGAGCATCACAAATGGAAGGCCGATATCGAAATGGTCGCCGGTGCCAAGGCGAATTTCCCGATCATCGACGATACCGCGCTGACCGTTTCAAAGCTTTACGACATGTTGCCCGCCGAGGCCTATCTGCCCGATGGCCGCACCGCGAATGATTCGGCCTCGGTGCGCACCACCTTCATCATCGGCCCCGACAAGAAGATTCGCCTGATGCTGATCTACCCGATGACGGTCGGGCGGAACTTTGCCGAAATCATCCGTGCTCTCGATGCCGTGCAAGCCTCGGACCGGATGCCGATTGCCACGCCCGCCAACTGGGAGCCGGGCGAGGATGTCATCGTGCGCACCACGGTTTCGCTGGAAGATGCGCAGCGCCAGTTTGGCGATGTGGATGTGAAGCTGCCCTATCTGCGCTACGTCAAACCCACGGCCTGAGCGCCGCAAGACCGTGCAAAGGCCCCGCTCCGGTGGGGCCTTTTGTTTGCGCGGCGCCGGCCCGGAATTCATGAACAATGTTCTTGAACGACGTTCACAGTTCTGCCATGCTGTGAAAAGCTGCTCAAGCAAGGAAAGGATCGGCCGTGACCGTGATTGCAGACATCGAGGCGCTTGTGCGCGAAGGCATCATCAGCCCCGAGGCGGCGGCGATCATTCGCCAGCGGGCACGGGCGGCGATGATGATGCTTGTCACCAATACCGTCCTGAGCGGCGGCATCATCGCGGCGGCGCTGGGCACGGTGTTCTGGCTCGGCGATGCCATGGCGGTGGCGGTTCTGGGCCTGGCACTTCTGGGGCTGGGGATGCTGATCTTGCTGCGCGGCGGTGAGAACTGGCGCATCTTCGGCAATGCGGCGATGCTGATCGGGGCGGGAATGCTGCTGGGCGGCGGGTCGCTCAAGCTGATTGAGCTGGCCTATGAGAGTGCCGGGCAGATCATGTTTCCGCTGGGCGCGCTGGTGGCGGGGCTGGCGCTTGCGGCACGAAACCGCCCCAATCGCTTTGTTGCGGGCTCGGTTTTCCTGATCGGCGTGGCCATGCATCTGGCCGGGCTTGGGCTTATGGTGGATCGTTTTGCCATTACCGGGGTGCCGAGGGCGGGGGTTCATCTTTATGCTGCGCTGGTTCTGGCGGCGGCGGGGTGGGCGGTGGATATCCGCTTTGTCACCGCGCTGGCGATTGTGCCCTTTGCGCAGATGCTCGACACCTCCACCTTTTACGAACATGCGCTTTATGCCTTTTACTCGCCCGAGCCGACGCTTTCGATCCTACAGATGACGGTGCTTTTGCTGGCGGCGCTTTGGGCGGTCAGCCGGCTGAACGAGCGGTCGGCCCGGCATCTGCGCGCCGTGGCGCTGATGGGGTTCATCGTGGCCAATCTTTGCGCGCTGGTGGGTTCGCTTTGGGGCGACAGTGTCGGGCTGACGCTGTTTGGCCCGCACTACGACTGGTCGGCGCCGGATGCAAATTATGAGGCCTACGAACAGGCGCAGGCGGCGTTCATCGCGTCGAGCGTGACGATTTCGGCCGAAGTTTATTCGGTGCTTTGGGCGGTCGCGCTGGCGGCGCTGGCGTTCTGGGCGGCGGGCACGCATCGCCGGGCGCTGTTCAACACCTCGCTGACCTTTGGCGCCATCCACGCCTATACCCAGCTTTTCGAAAGTTTCGGGGCGGAGCCGCTGGCCTTTGCCATCGGCGGCTTTGCGGCCATTCCGCTGGCCTGGGGCATGTGGAAGCTCAACCAGCGTTTCGAGACGCAGGCCTGAGCGATCCCGGAGAACGGAGCAGGGGGGGCTTGTGGCCCCCCTTTGCCATTGGCCCCAGCCATGCAGACGCTGCATCGCGGCAATTCCCTTGCGGGGAGTTGTGCAAATGCAGCATCGAGAGCATGTTATCGCTAACGAGAGCGGGAATGGGCCTGCTCTGCGCCAAGAGAGGCTCCAATGACCTACGCAACCACGCTGCATCTGCCCCGCACCTCCGCGCTTGTCGAGGCGCTGTCGCACCGCTATCGGCGGTTCGTGCAAGCACGGGCACGGGCACGGGCCTATCGGGGGCTTCTGGCCGAGTTTGCGCGCATGAGCGCAGCCGATTGGCAGGATCTTGGCCAATCGCCGCTCAATGCCCGTGAATTGGCGCGGCAAACGGTCTGGGGCGCCTGAGCCGCTCGCTAGCGCTGCGCGGCCCAGTGGTTGCGCTGGGCACCGGTGTCGAAATCAAACCCGAAAGCTTCAAGATCGGCAGCATACCAATCGGCCACGATCTGAATCGTCCGGGGCGTGAAAAGGCTGCGATAGTCGAACCGCCCCGAACTGTTGCGCCGGGGCGGGGCCGCGCTGCCCAGATAGCTGGCCAGATCGGTGTCGAGATGCTCGAGCCGCAGCACATCGGCGCGGATCTTCCCGCTGTCGTCGGTGACATGGTCCAGTTGCGGATACCAGCCCCGGATGGCCCGGTGCCAGTAATAGGGCTTGGCGCCCCAGATGTGACGCTCTTCCAGAAATCCTTCGAAACTGTCGGCGCAATACCCCTCGGGCGAGGCGCCCCGCTCGATTGCCAACCGCCCGAAACGCCAGCGCGAAACAGTCCGCGCCCAGGGGTTGCGCACCACCGCAAAAGCCTTGAGCCGCCCTGTCACCTTGGGGTGAATATCGCGCCACCGGGCATGTTGATAGCCGTGATGCTCGCCATTGGCATCCATCGTTGCCTTGAGATCACGCACATAGGCGCGGCTTTTGAGAAAATAGGGATCGGCCGGAAGCATCCGCCCCTGCAGCCCCGGATGCTTGCGCAGGCTGACCCCGGCATTTTTCGGGATGTGAATGAACAGATGCGTGGGATGGCCGAAGTGCCAAGAAAAGAAATGGCGGATCTCGCGCAGGGAGGTCATGTCCGGGTTCCTTCGGCAAGGACGGGGCGCAGGGCGCAGCGCTCGGTGCCGGGGCGCAACTGTGCCAATCCCATGCGCAACTGGCGGCCCATGCGGCGCAACCGATAGCGCAGGCCGCCGCTTGCGGGCCGGGCCACGGAGGAAATGGCACTGCTGACCGCCAGGGGCGGGGTCAGGCCGTAATGCGCCGCCATGTCGATCTGAATCGCCAGTGCCGGGGCGGCCTGCCAGCGCCGCAACCCCGGCGTTTCCACTGCGACCGCATCGGCAAGGCCAGGCACTGCTGCGGCCCGTGCCAAAAGCTTTCGCGCCCCCTCGGGCCAAAGCAGATAGGCGGCGGCCCCCGTCCGGTCGAGCCAGAGACGGCGCAGCGCCGGCAGGGCCGGATGGGCGGCGCCCAGCAATTTCTTGCGGCCGCGCGTTTCAAGGCTGAGATGATCGACCCCCTTCAGCGCAACCGCCTGACGCAGAAAACCGGCGGTTCCGGGCATCAGCCAGGCATCATCTTCCAAAATCAGCAGGGGCTGCCCGGCCTCGATCACCTGCTGCCAGGCCGCCCGATGCGAACAGAGAGTGGCCATTTCCACCTGCCGCAAGGGCCGCTGCCAGCGCTGCCAGACGAGCGCATCGGGCGGTGGGTCGATGGCGTGGACCGGGGTGGCCGGCAGCCGCGTGAGCTGCAGCCCAAGCGCGGCCGCCTGTTCTTGCTGAAACGACCAGCGGGTGGTTTCGCGCTCCAGGTTGATGACCAGTGCCCGCATGGTTCAGCCGCCAAATTCGCCCCGAAAGACCCGCAGATAGGCATTTACCACGGCCTCTTCGGTGAAATATTCCGCCAGCCGCGCCTTGGCATTGGCGACGAAGTGCCCGGCCAGTTCCGTGTCGTCGCGGATCCGGGCAAGGCCATCGGCAATCGCCTGATCGTCATCGATGGCGGTAACAATGCCGTCGATTCCGTCACGCATATACCAGTCGGGCCCCTCCGAACGGGTGGAAACGCTCGGCACCCCGGCCTGCCAGGCCTCCAGCAGGGTATTGCCGAGCGGTTCGTGGCGCGAGGGCATGACAAAGGCATTGGCGGCGGCAATGTAGTGAACCGGCTCTGCCACCCAGCCGGAAAAACGGACCCGCCCGGCCACGCCCAGTTGGCTTGCAAGGCCTTGCAGGGCCTCGCGTTCCTGCCCATCGCCCAGCAGCCACAGATAGGCCCCCGGCAGCCGTGCCACAGCCCGGATCAGCACATCGAACCCTTTGCGCGGCACAAAGCGGCCCGACGCCGCCACCACGAACGCCCTGTCTGGCGTGGCAAGCGTGGCGCGGGAAACCGGCTTGGCCACCACCTCGCGCGGGAAATTCGAGATCGTCAGCACCGGCTTGCGCCAACCCAGATCGCGGCAACGCGTTGCAATGCCGGGCAGGTTGCCCACCAACAGGTCGCAATGGCCGAAATGTTTGAGATTGGCGGGAAAATCCCCCATCCGCGCAAGTTTTACCACTCCCGGCCAAGGGTGAATCAGCCGCCCCGCCCGCGGCATCCAGGCCATCACCGCATCGGGTTTCCAGCGCTGCACCAGCATTTCGACCTGCGCATGGGCCAAAAGCGACAGCGGCGACAGGCGGGAAAAATTGTTGCGAATCACCGGGCCAAGCGCAGCGATGTCGGCGTCCCATGTGCGGTTCGGACGGATCACGAAGCGTTGCTCCACCCCGCGCCGGGCAAAGGCCTGCGCAAGGTTGACAAAGAAGCGCTCGGCCCCGCCTTCCTTGCCGAAATGAAAATGCAGCACCCGCGGCGCGGTCATTCGTGCCAGCCTTCCTTGCGGCGGTGCCGTGCCAGCGCCCGGCGGTAGCGCAGCCCGTAGAGCAGCTGATGCAGCATCTGCCCCACTCCGCTGCGCTTGCCCGCCCGACGCGCCTTGCCCACCGTGCCGGTCACCGCCTGCTGATCGCCCAGCACCACCGGGGCGGGCCGCACCAGCGCCACCCGCAGCCCGGTTTCCCAGATGAACTTCTGGTCTTCGTCCACCGGGCGAAAGAAGGGCCGGGCGCGGGCCGCCAGATGCGCGGCGGCGGCTTTGGTCAGCCCGTAGCCGATCAGGCAGGTCGGCACGCGGTAGGGAATGCCGATCTGCACCCCCGGTGCCAGTTCACGGGCCATGCCCAGCCCGGCCGCGGGGTCGAGGCTGAAAAGCTTGACCATGTCCCAGTCACCGGCCCGGTCACTGGCCCGGTCTGCGCTGAGCGCGGCAAGCACCATGGCAAGGCTTGCCGTGGCATCGAAATCATCCTCGAAGATGAAGCCGCCGGCGGCCTCGCCCTCGGCAATCCGCTCCCAGGCGGCGATATGCGACAGGTAGCAGCCGATCTCGGCGGGCACCAGCGGCTGGCGCCCCTTGGTGGCGTTGCGGCTGGCATCGTAGGCCGCGCCAATCTCTGCCTCGGAAAGCGTCCAGCCGTTCACCGCCTCGATCCGTTCAAACGCCACGCCCTGCGCGCCCAGCACCCGGCTGACCGAGGCGAGCCGGGCGGTATTGTCGGCGAGGTTGATGACATAGGCGGGCCACATGGGTCAGCTTACCCGGCTCAGACGGATATTCTTGTGGATGCGCCCGGTATCGGCAAAGCCCTGCGCGCATATGCTGGCAATCATCGCCTCGGTCGCGGTGTCGCCCACGATATGCGGGTGCAACTCCACGATGATTTCGCGCAGCCCGGAAAGATCGGCGCGGTCCAGCAGATCGATTTCGGCCCCCTCCACGTCCATCACCAGAACGGTGGCCTGTTCCTCGGCCAGAACCCGATCGATCGGCTCGCTCTCGACCGTCACCTTTTGCGCTGCAAGGCCGCGGTCATAGATCGACGACGACACCACGTTTTCATTGCGGAAAAAGCTGATCGGCGTGCCATCGACGGTAACAGCACGCAGCCGCAGCCGGGGTTCCAGCCCGTTCAGAGCGAAGTTGTCGCGGATCACCGGCTCCAGCGCGGCATTGGCCTCGAACGAGGTCACGTTGCCCGGCCCGGCCAGCCGGTTGCACAGCAGACTGA
>CAZPWV010000018.1:16039-17546 GCA_964590825.1 uncultured Rhodobacter sp.
CGCAACGCCGCACGCACCAATACCCGTTCGGGCGCCTCGTAACTGCCTTTGATGATTGCGGTGGCGACCGAGCGATGCACCCTGGACGGGTCGCATATCAGCCGCAGCCCGTCGAGCGTGGTGGTCTTGCGCCCGGTCAACCGGTGCAGCCACAACCGCAGGGTGCGAAACGGAAGTTTCGGGGCTTTTGGGGTGTCGCGCATCATTTGGTTCCGATCATGTACCAGCCCGGTGCGGTGCCGCAGATGCTGTCGCCCCGCCGGCCCGAGATCGTATTGCCTTTCAGCAGCAGCTTTGCGGTGAGGATGTCGAGCAGCATGGCGACGTGCAGCCGCATCCGGGGGAAGGGGCCATGCATGCCGGGTACAACGGCGACGGTGGCACGTCGCCCCCAGACCAAAGGCATCAGTTCAAGCGCCGAAAACCCCGCGCGCGAAAAGGTCTCGCGCCACCAGCTGGGTGTGGCACGGGTGTAATCGTCGGGGTGGCCGTGAATGCGGAACATGAAAGGCACGATCACATGCACCTTGCCGCCGGGCTTTACCACGCGGAACAATTCGGCCACCACGGCGGCCGAGTCATAAATGTGTTCCAGCGTGTTGAAACAGATCACCGCATCAAAGCTGTCATCGGCAAAGGGCAGCGGCTGGCCCGGCTGCACCAGATGCGTGGGTTCGATCTTGGGATCGATATTGACGGATTCAATTGTCGCGCCCATGGGCAGCACCTTGAGATAGGTCGCCTTTTGTCCGCCACCCATGTCAAGCACGCGGCCCGACAGATGCAAACGCGCCAGCAACTCGTATTCCATCATCCGCAGAAGCGAAAGACCCCGGTAGGCCGTGACAATATGTTGCCAGCGCGCCAGCGTGGGAACCGGGGGCGGCACATAGGTATAATCCATCGCGGCGGGCCTTTCGGGAATGCTCTGCGGTCGGCATCTTGTAGCGTCCCCATGGGTCTGCGCCAAGACGAAACAGCCCCCACGCATGGCGCAGGGGCTGTTGGTGGTATCGAAAAAAGCCTCAGCCCTCGGGCTGTTCGTCTTTCTTGTCGGCGGCGATTTCGGCGCCGGTTTCCTGATCGACCATCTTCATGCCAAGGCGCACCTTGCCGCGGTCGTCAAAGCCCAGCAGTTTCACCTTCACTTCCTGCCCTTCCTTCAGCAGTTCGTTGGGGTGGTTGAGCCGCTTGTTGGCAATCTGGCTGACATGCACCAGACCATCGCGTTTGCCGAAAAAGTTCACGAAGGCGCCGAAATCGACCAGCTTCACCACCTTGCCGGTATAGACCTTGCCTTCTTCCGGCTCGGCCACGATCGACCAGATCATGTCATAGGCCTTCTTGATTGCATCGCCATTGGCCGAGGCAATCTTGATGATGCCATCGTCGTTGATATCGACCTTGGCGCCCGACACTTCAACGATTTCGCGGATCACCTTGCCGCCCGAGCCGATCACTTCACGGATCTTGTCGGTCGGGATGGTCATGGTCTCGATCTTGGGCG
>CAZPWV010000019.1:0-9651 GCA_964590825.1 uncultured Rhodobacter sp.
ACGGCATGGCCACCGGCGCCGACTGGATGTCGGCCGCCTCCTTCATCTCGATGGCCGGCATCATCGCCTTCGGCGGCTATGCCACCGGCGCCTACCTGATGGGCTGGACCGGCGGCTATGTGCTGCTCGCCCTGCTCTTGGCGCCCTACCTGCGCAAGTTCGGCAAGTTCACCGTGCCGGAATTCATCGGTGATCGCTTCTATTCGGGCGGTGCCCGCCTCTTGGCCGTGATCTGCCTGATCGTCATTTCGGTGACCTATGTGATCGGCCAGATGCGCGGCGTGGGCGTGACCTTCTCGCGTTTCCTCGAAGTCTCGACCGACACCGGGCTTTATATCGGCGCAACCATCGTGTTCGCCTATGCCGTGTTCGGCGGCATGAAGGGCATCACCTATACCCAGGTGGCGCAATATGTCGTGCTCATCATCGCCTATACCATCCCGGCGCTGTTCATCTCGTTCAAACTGACGGGTATGCCGATCCCGCAGCTTGGCCTGATCGGCTCTTATGCGCCCTCGGGTGGCGATGTGGCCTTCCTGGCGAAGCTTGATGCCGTTGTCACCGAACTGGGCTTCAAGGCCTATACCGGCGACAGCGCCAACTACTTCGACATGTTCCTCTTCACCATGTCGCTGATGATCGGCACCGCCGGCCTTCCGCATGTCATCATCCGCTTCTTCACCGTGCCGAAAGTGGCTGATGCCCGGTCCTCGGCCGGCTGGGCGCTGGTGTTCATTGCGCTCCTTTACACCGTGGCCCCGGCCGTCGGTTCGATGGCGCGTCTGAACCTGACCACCTCGATGTGGCCCGCCGCGGTGACCGGCAATGCTTTCGATGGCCCCGCCGTTTCGCGCGCCGACATCGACAGCAAGCCGGAACTCGAGTGGGTGAAGAACTGGGAGAAAACCGGTCTGCTCGCCATGAAAGACCTCAACGGCGACGGTCTCATCCAGTATGTGAACGAACCGGCCGCGCTTGCCGCCAACACCAAGGCGCTGGGCGAAGCCACCAAGGCCGAAGACGCTGCCAAGGTTGCCACCCTGACCGCCGAACGCGCGACGATCCTCGCCGCCGAGCAAGTGGGCAAATCGGGCAAGACCTTTGCCGAAATGGGCCTGACGGGCAACGAAGTCACCAAGGTTGACAACGACATCATGGTGCTTGCGAACCCCGAAATCGCCAACCTGCCGGGTTGGGTGATTGCCCTTGTGGCCGCCGGTGCGCTGGCTGCCGCGCTCTCGACCGCTGCTGGTCTTCTGCTGGCCATTTCCTCGGCCATCAGCCACGACCTCATCAAAGGCTCGATCAATCCGAACATCTCGGAAAAAGGCGAGCTTCTGGCCGCGCGTATCGCCATGGGCGGCGCCATCGTGGTGGCGACCTACCTCGGCCTCAACCCGCCCGGCTTTGCCGCGCAGGTGGTGGCGCTGGCCTTCGGCCTTGCCGCCGCGACGATCTTCCCCGTGCTGATGATGGGGATCTTCTCGAAGCGGGTGAACAAGGAAGGCGCGATTGTGGGCATGCTGGTGGGTCTGATCTTCACCGCTGTCTATATCTTCACCTACAAGGGCTGGTTCTTCATCCCCGGCACCAACATGCTGCCCGACACCGCTGCGAACTACTTCTTCGGTATTTCGCCGCTGTCGATCGGCACCGTCGGCGCCGTGATGAACTTCGCCGCTGCCTTCATCGTGTCGGCCATCACCAAGGCCCCGCCGCAATCGGTGGTGGAACTGGTCGAGTCGATCCGCGTGCCGAAAGGCGCGGGTGCGGCAACGCATCACTGAGCCGGAACCCTGGGCGGGTCTATGCTTGCCCGGTATCAGTTCGGCCCCTCCGCCATCGCGGGGGGGCCACCCCAGTTGAAGGAAGAAGTCATGGATTCCGATCGTCAGGCCATCGTCGCGTTTCTGGAGACGGTCCACCCCTATGACACCCTGCCGCGTGACGAGCTGGCCGATGTGGCCACCTCCTTTCGCCGCATGGAATTCCGCCCCGAGGCGTTGATCTACGTTTACAACACGCCGATTGGCGGGCTTTACCTTATCAAACAGGGCGCGGTGGAGATCACCGATGGCAATGGCGGGCTGGTCTCGCTTCTGGGTCCGCGCAATTCCTTTGGCGAGCGCGGCCTCTTGCGGGGCGGCATCGCGGTGACCCAGGCGCGGGCCACCGAACATTCGGTGCTGCTGGTGCTGCCGGGCACGGTGTTCAACCGGCTGCGCGACACCTACCCTTCGTTTGAACGCTTCTTCAACCGCAAGCGCGGCGACAAGGTCTCCAACGACATCGCAACGCAGAAAGTGGCCGATCTGATCGCCCGCAAGCCGCTTTATTGCGGCCCCGAGACCTCGGTGGTGCAGGCGGCGCGGCAGATGCGCGATGCGCATGTGTCCTCGCTCGGTGTGGTGGCCGAGGGCGAGCGGCTTCTGGGCATCGTCACGGTGCGCGATCTCTCCAACAAGGTGCTGGCCGAGGGCCTGCCCGCCACCACCCCGGTGGCCGCGGTGATGACAGAAAACCCGGTCAGCCTGCCGCCTACGGCGCTTGGCTCGGACATCCTGCACATCATGCTCGAGCGCCGCTTTGGCCATTTGCCGATCACCGAAGACGGGCGCTTTGTCGGCATGATTACCCAAACCGATCTGACGCGGTTTCAGGCGGTGTCCTCGGCGGTGCTGATCCGCGATGTGGTTTCGGCCGAAACCGTGGCGGAAATGGCCGCCGTTACCGCGCGGATCCCGCAACTGCTGGTGCAACTGGTGGGCGGGCACCAGAGCCACGAAGTCATCACCCGGCTGATTACCGATATTGCCGACGCCGTCACCCGCCGCCTCCTGGTGATGGCGGAGCGCGAACTGGGCGCCCCGCCGGTGCCTTACCTGTGGCTCGCCTGCGGCTCGCAGGGCCGGCAGGAGCAGACCGGCGTCTCCGATCAGGACAATTGCCTCATCCTGGATGATGCCGCGACCGAGGCGGACATGGCCTATTTCCGCGCGCTGGCGAAAATCGTTTCCGACGGGCTCAATGATTGCGGCTATGTCTATTGCCCCGGCGACATGATGGCCACCGCCGAGCGCTGGTGTCAGCCCGCCCGCGTCTGGCGCGAGTATTTCCACGGCTGGATAGCCAAACCCAGCCCCGAGGCGCAGATGCTGGCCTCGGTGATGTTTGACCTGCGGCCGATCGGCGGCGGCGGCATTGCGCTTTTCGAGGCGCTTCAGGGCGAAACGCTGGAGCTCGTGGGCAAGAACTCGATCTTTGTCGCGCATATGATTTCCAACTCGCTCAAGCATACGCCGCCCTTGGGCCTGCTGCGCGGCTTTGCCACGATCCGCTCGGGCGAGCATCGCAACCATATCGACATGAAGATGAACGGCGTGGTGCCCGTGGCCGATCTGGCCCGCGTCTATGCGCTGCAAGGCCGGCTTGGCGCGGCCAATACGCGGGCCCGGCTGCAAGGTGCCGAAGCGGCCGGGGTGATTTCGCCTTCCGGGGCGCGGGATCTGATGGAGGCCTATGACCTGATCGCCACGATGCGGCTTGAAAGTCAGGCCCATCTCATCAAATCCGGGCGCAAGCCCGACAATTATCTGGCCCCCTCCGATCTGAGCGATTTCGAACGCTCGCATCTGCGCGATGCTTTCGTGGTGGTGCGCACGATGCAATCGGCGGTGGGGCACAACAAGGCCGTGGTCAGCTAAGGGACAGGAACAGCGATGCTGAATGACTATCTGACGATGGCTGCCGCTGCGGTTTTCGCGGTGATCGTGGTTTACGCGCTGCGCCATGCGCTGCGCAAATTCGCCGGGCTGGAGCTGCCGAAATGGTTCACCCCGGCGGCAGCGGGCCTGGCCATGCTGTTTGCCACGATCTGGGGCGAATACCGCTGGTTCCCCGATACGCTGGCGCGGATGGGGGATCGGGTGGTGGTGGTCAGCGCCAATCAGGATAGCGCCCCCTGGCGCCCCTGGACCTATCTCTGGCCGATCACTTCGCGCTTTGCGGTGCTGGATCTGCAAAGCCAAAGCCGCCCCGCGCCGGGGGTGGTGACCGCCACGCTCTATCTGGTGGCGCGCTGGCAGCCCACGCAGCCGGTATCGGTGGCCTATGATTGCAAGGCCCGTGCACAGGCGGTTCTGGGCGGCGAGGCGGCGGTGCGGGAGGATGGCACATTGACGGCCGGCGGCTGGAGCGCCGTGGCCGCCGACGATGCGGGGTTGAACAGCGTTTGCAGGGAGGGGTGACATGGGTGACGGGGGGAGAAAACGGCGGGTTCTCATTGTGGAGGATGAGGACAATATCGCCATCGCGCTGGATTATCTGATGAGCCGCGAAGGCTATGACCATGCGCGGATCGCCTCGGGCAATGGCGCTTTCGAGCGTATCCGCGCCGATCACCCCGATCTGGTGCTGCTCGATGTCATGCTGCCCGAGGTCTCGGGCTATGAAATCTGTCAGGAGGTGCGGGCCGACAATGGCCTGCGCGATGTGAAGATCCTGATGATGACGGCGCGCGGCTCGGCGATGGAGCGGCGCAAGGGTCTGGCGCTGGGCGCCGATGGCTTTATCGCAAAACCCTTTGAACTCAAGGAATTGCGCGACGAGGTGCAGCGGCTTCTGAGCGCGGGAGGGCAGGGATGAACCTCACCCGGCTGAGCCTGCGCGTTCGTGTGTTTCTGTTTTTTGCGGCTTTGGCGCTTGGCAATGTGGTGGCGCTTGCAGCGGGGCTGGTCTTTGGTTTCGAGCGGCTGGGCGAGCCCGAGGCGCTGAACGGCTTCATCATTGCGGGCGTCGTGGCCGGGATGGTGATCCTCGGCCTGATCGTCGGGGTCTGGTTTCTCTTCGATGAAAACGTCGCCAAGCCGATCGAGCGGCTGGCGGGGGGGATGCGGGCGCGGACCCATGCGCAGATCGAGGCCGAACTCGATCAGGTGCAGGGCCGCTATCTGGGCGATCTGGCGCCCGCCGCCGCCGCGATCAGCCAGCACCTGAACGAGACCCGCTCGGCGCTGACGGAATCGGTGCAGCGCGAAACCACCCGGCTGGCACAGGAAAAGGAGCGGCTGGAAACGCTGCTGTCCGATGTGCCGGTGGGGGTGCTTTTGTGCACCGCCGATCATCAGCTGGTGTTTTACAACGGGCAGGCGGTCGATCTGCTGGGCGGGGCCCATGCGCCGGGGCTGGACCGGCGGGTGTTCGACTATCTGCACCGCGCACCGGTGCAACACGCCTATGAGCGGCTTTTGGAAACCGACGACCCCGATGCCGCCTCGGACCTGCTCTGCGCCTCGGTAGCCGATGGCAAGACGCTGGCCGCGCGGATGCGGCTGATTTCCGAGGGCGAGGATCACCGCGTCACCAAGCGGGCCGGCTATGTGCTGACGCTGCGCGATGTCTCGAGCGACATGCGCGCCCATGCCTCGCGCGAGGCTTTGATGGACGAGCTCTTTGACCGCATCCGCCGCCCCGCCGCCGCGCTGCAATCGCTGACCGGGGTGCTGACCGCCGATGACGGCCCCAAGGGCACGGCGCGCGACAAGGTGCGCGAGGCGGCGCGGGCCGAGGCGGCCAGTCTTGCGCTGGCCATCCACACCCTGTTCGAGCGCCACGAGGCCAATCGCGCCGATTGGTGGCCGCTGGCCATGATCCGCGCCTCGGATCTGGGCGAGGCGGTGCGGGCGCGGGTGGCGGCGGCCGGCGGGCCCGAGGTGCTGCCGGTGACCGCGGCGCTGATGCTGCGCTGCGAGGGGTTTGAACTGGTGGCGCTGCTCGCGGTGCTGTTTGCGCGGCTCGGCCCGCAGCGCAGCGGCTGCCGGCTGGAAATTGTCGAAGAGGGGGCGGGGGCGCTGGTCAGTCTGGAATGGACGGGGGCGCCGGTGCCGATTTCGGCGCTGGAAAGCTGGCTCGACGCGCCTTTGGAAGTGGGCATGGCCGATGTGACCGGGCGGCGGGTGATTGCGGCCCATGCCACCGAAATCTGGCCCGAGCCGCTGGGTGCGGGGCGGGCGCGGCTGGTCATTCCGCTGCGCGAGGCGCGGCGGGTCTCCAAACGGCCCAAGCCGGTGCCGCGCAAGGTGGTCTATGATTTCGATCTGCTGGGCCATCAACGCGATGCCGAAATTGCCAATACCCCCTTGGAAAAGCTGACTTTTGTAGTGTTCGACACGGAAACCACCGGGCTTTTGCCCAGCGAGGGCGATGAAATCTGCCAGATCGCGGCGGTGCGCATTGTCAACGGGCGGCGGGTCGATACCGAGGTGTTCGACACGCTGGTAAACCCGAAGCGGCGGATTCCCGAGGTGTCCACCGCGGTGCATGGCATTTCCGATGCGATGGTGCTGGATGCGCCCGATATTGTTGCGGTGGGGCGGCGGTTTCACAAATTCGTCGAAGGCGCGGTGCTGGTGGCGCATAACGCGCCCTTCGACATGGAATTCCTGCGCCGCAAGGAAGGGGCGATCGGGCTGAGCTTCGACAATCCGGTGCTGGATACGGTGCTTTTGTCGGCGGTGGTCTTTGGCCAGTCCGAGGTCCACAGCCTCGACGCGCTGACCCATCGGCTGGGCATCACCATTCCCGAAGAGGCGCGCCATACCGCGATTGGCGATACCGTGGCCACGGCCGATGCTTTTCTGAAACTGCTGCCGGCGCTGAAGGCACGGGGGCTGAAAACCTTTGGCGATGTGGTGGCCGAGGTGCGCAAGCACAGCCGTCTGCTCAAGGATCTCAACGGCTAGGGCCAGAGGGCCGTGGCCGGGGCGGCTTGGCGGATGGGGTGGCGCGCGGTCGGGCGTTACAGCAGTTCCAGCACCGCCTCGGGCGGGCGGCCCAGGCGCGCGGCGGTTTCGGTTTGCACCAGCGGCCGCTCGATCAGCCGCGGGTTGGCGGCCAGCGCGGCCAGAATCGCGGCCTCGGGCGAGGCGGGGCTCAGCCCGGCCGGAAGATCGGCCTCTTGCCAGCGCAAGAGCCGCGCCGCGGGCAGGCCCAGACGCGCCAGCGCCGCCGCCAGTTCCGCAGCGTCGGGCGGGTCTTGCAGATAGAGCCGGATCCGGGGCGTGGCGCCCTGCGCGTGCAACAGCGCCAGCGTGGCACGGGATTTGGAACAGCGCGGATTGTGCCAGAGTTCCATAGCCATTTGCCGCGCTAGAGCCATGCGCTGCGCCCGGTGCCCACCGCCTCGCTCAGCGTGGCAAAGCCGTCGCGGATCAGCAGCGCATCCAGCCCCCGCGCCACCTGCGCCGCCAGCGACAGGCCCTGATAGACCATGGCGGTATAAAGCTGCACGGCGCTGGCCCCGGCACGGATCTTTTCATAGGCCTGCGCGGCATCCGATATCCCGCCCACGCCCACCAGTGGCAGCTTTCCGGCCGTCAATTGCGACAGATGCGCCAGCACACGCGTGGACTTTTCGAACAAGGGCGCCCCGGAAAGCCCGCCCGGCTGGCTGGAATCTGCACTTTTCAAACCTTCGCGCGACAGCGTGGTATTCGTGGCGATGATTCCGTCGAGCCGCAGCGTCAGCGCCACCTCGGCCACATCCTCCAACTCGGCCGGGCTCAGATCGGGCGCGATCTTGAGAAACACCGGGACCGGCCGGGCCAGTTCGGCCCGCGCCGCCAGCACGCCCCGCAGCAGCGCTGTCAGCGCCGCTTTGCCCTGCAAATCCCGCAGCCTTTCGGTATTGGGCGACGAGACATTGACCGTGGCGAAATCCAGATGCGGCCCGGCGGTGCGCAGCACGGTGGCAAAATCGGCGGCACGATCGGCACTGTCCTTGTTCGCGCCAAGGTTCAGCCCGACCGGGATGCCCGCCGGCCGCGCCGCCAGCCGCGCGCTGATCGGCCCCATGCCCGCGTTGTTGAAGCCAAACCGGTTGATCGCGGCGCGGTCCTCGGTCAGCCGCCACAGCCGGGGCCGGGGGTTGCCCTCTTGGGCGCGCGGCGTGGCGGCCCCCACCTCGAGCCAGCCAAAGCCCGCCCGCATCAGCGCCGGCAGCGCGACGGCATTCTTGTCGAAACCGGCGGCAAGGCCCACCGGGTTGGGCAGGTCCAGCCCGGCCAGACGGGTGGCCAGACGCGGGCTTGTCACCCCGCCCGCCAGCGGCACCAGCCCCGCGCGCAGCGCCAAAAGTGACAGACTGTGCGCGGTTTCGGGCTCGAACCGGTGCATCAGCTTCAGCCCCAGCATCTCGAACCGGCTCATAGCAACCCCTCGGGAAAGATGTGTCCGGCCGCGCCCAGCGGAAGCGCCCTGTCCCAGGTCACATCGCTCATGCGCAACCGGCGGAACAGATGCGGGAACAGGGCGCCGCCGCGCGACACCTCCCATTTCAGCGCATCGGCCAGCGGCGCGGTGCTGACGGCGACCAGCACCAGGTCGCTTTCGGTGGCAAAATGCCGTGCCGCGGTTTCCATCACCTGCGCGGCGGTGGAAAAATGGATATAGCCATCGGCGAGGTCGATGGGGGCGCCGGCGGTTTCGCCCGCGGCGCGCAACGCATCCCATTCGGGGCGGCGGAAAATCTTGTAGATCAGCATGTCGCATCCATGCCCTGTGCCCGCAAAATGGTCAATCCCGACTGAGGCGGGCGCGCCTGCCTGCCGCGGCCTGTCACCGCTTTGTCATCGGGCGCAATTACGCCAAGGCAGGAAAACGGCTTTTGACTTTGCGGTCAATGTGACGCCACAGTAACCACGATGTGACGCCCTCAGGAGGATTTCATGAACACCCGTCTTCTGTCCACTGCCGCAGCTCTGGCGCTTTGCGCCGGCACCGCGCAGGCGGATTTCACGCTGCATATCCTGCACACCAACGATCTGCATTCGCGCATCGAAGCGATCAACAAATATGACAGCACCTGCTCGGCCGAGGATGCAGCCGAACAGAAGTGCTTTGGCGGCGTCGCCCGCGTGAAGGCCAAGGTCGATGCGATGAAGGCCGAACTGGCCGGGCAAAACGTGCTGGTGCTGGATGCGGGCGATCAGTTTCAGGGCTCGATGTTCTACACCACCTACAAGGGCGCCGACACGGCCGAGTTCATGAATGCCATCGGCTATGATGCCATGGCGGTGGGCAACCACGAATTCGACGATGGCCCCGAGGCGCTGGCGACCTTCATTGACGCGGTGAAATTTCCGCTCGTTTCGGGCAACCTCGATGTGAGCCAGTCCAACCTGCTCAACGGCAAGCTCAAGGATGTGCTGGTGCTTGAGGTCGGCGGCGAAAAGATCGGCATCATTTCGGCGCTGGCCACCGATACGGTCGAAACCGCCTCGCCCGGCCCGAATGTGATTTTCCACGACGAGATCGAAAGCCTCAAGGCCGATGTGGCGGCGCTGGAGGCGGCGGGGGTGACGAAGATCATCGCCATTCCGCACACCGGCTTTGTGAAAGACAAGGAAATCGCCGCCGCCGTGCCGGGGCTGGATGCGCTGATCGGCGGGCACAGCCACACGCTTTTTGGCGGTGAGAAGGGCGAGGCCTACCCGACGATGGTGGGCGCGGTGCCGGTGGTTTCGGCCTATGCCTATTCGAAATATCTGGGCCATATGGTGCTGACCTTCGACGATGCGGGCACGCTCAGGGAGGCCTCGGGCGGGCCGATCCTGCTCGATGCCTCGGTGGTGCCCGATGCGGCGCTGGAGGCGC
>CAZPWV010000019.1:9661-14447 GCA_964590825.1 uncultured Rhodobacter sp.
GCTGGCCAAGCCGATCGAGGAGGTGCGGGCGAAAGTGGTGGCCGAGGCGGCGGAGGCCATCGACGGTTCGCGCGATGCCTGCCGCGCGGTCGAATGCGCGATGGGCAACCTGGTGGCCGATGCCATGCTGGACCGGGTCAAGGATCAGGGCATCACCATTGCCGTCGCCAACGGTGGCGGGTTGCGCGCCTCGATTGATGCGGGTCCGGTGACGATGGGCGAGGTCTATACCGTGCTGCCGTTCCAGAACACGCTTTCGACCTTTGAGGCCAAGGGCGCCACGCTGGTGGCGGCGCTGGAAAACGGGGTGAGCGAGGTCGAGGAAGGTGCGGGGCGCTTCCCGCAGGTGGCGGGGCTCAAGTTCACCTTCGACGCCGCGCAGCCGGCGGGCCGCCGGGTGAGCGAGGTGCTGGTGCAGGCGGGCGATCAATGGGTGGCGATCGACCCGGCGGCGACCTATGGCGTGGTCACCAACAACTTCGTGCGCAACGGCGGCGACGGGTTCAAGATGTTCGTCACCGAGGGCATGAACGCCTATGACTTCGGCCCCGATCTGGCCGATGTGACGGCGGCCTATCTGGCCGCCAATGCGCCCTACAAGCCCTATCTGGATGGGCGCATCACGAAAAAATGAACCCGGACAAAGGGTTGCGGGCGGGGGTCTTGGCCCCCGCCTTTCGTTTGGCTGCATTGGGCTTGCGCGGCGGCCGGGCTTGGGCGAGGCTGGCGGCGGAGGTGCCCGATGAAACGTTCCGAGGTCAATGCCATCATCCGCGCGGCGGATGGGTTTATCCGTTCTTTTGGCTATGTGTTGCCGCCCTTTGCCTACTGGAGCCCTGCCGAAATGCAGGCGCGGCGCGGCGAGATTGACGCGCTGGTGGCGGCGCGGCTGGGCTGGGATATCACCGATTACGGGCAGGGCGATTTTGCCGCTCTGGGGCTGTTCCTGTTCACCACGCGCAACGGGCGCGCGGCGGATCTCGCCGGTGGCGGGGGCATGTGCTACGCCGAGAAGATCATGATTTCACGGCAAAATCAGGTCTCGCCCATGCACCGCCATGTGGTCAAGGCCGAGGATATCATCAACCGGGGCGGCGCCACGCTGGCGATCGAGATGTTTGCCTCCGATGCGCTGGGGGCGCTTGACCCCGCGGCCGAGGTGGTGGTGGCCTGTGACGGGGTCGAGCGGCGCCTGCCGCCGGGGGGGGTGTTGCGGCTGAGCCCCGGCGAGAGCGTGACCCTGATGCCCGGCAACTGGCATGCGTTCTGGGGCGAGGGGGGCGATGTGCTGATTGGCGAGGTCTCGACCGTCAACGACGACGAGACCGATAACATCTTCCGCGAACCCATTGGAAGATTTTCAGAAATCGAGGAAGACACGGCGCCGCTGCATCTGCTGGTGGCGGATTACGAAAAATGGCTGGGCTGAACCCGCCGCAGTTTCTGCGCGCCCTTTTCGATGCTGCCGTGGCGGCGGCCGATCCGATGCGGGTGCTGCCGCAGGCCTTGCCGCCGCGCCCGGCGGGGCGGGTGGTCGTGGTGGGGGCGGGCAAGGCCTCGGCGCGCATGGCCGAAGCCGTCGAGGCCCATTGGGGCCGCTGCGAGGGCCTGGTGATTACCCGCTACGGCTACGCCAGGCCATGCCAAGGCATTGAAATTGTTGAAGCATCTCATCCGGTGCCCGATGCGGCGGGGGTGGCGGCGACGCGGCGGATGCTGGCGCTGCTGGCGGGGCTTGGACCGGATGATTTTGTTTTGGCACTGATTTCGGGGGGCGGTTCGGCGCTTTTATGCGCACCGGCGGCGGGGCTGAGCCTGGCGCAGAAACAAGGGGTGACGGCGGCGCTTCTGGCCTCGGGCGCGCCGATCGACCGGATGAACACGCTGCGCAAGCATCTGAGCGCGGTCAAGGGCGGGCAGTTGGCGGCGGCGGCCTATCCGGCGCGGATGCTGGCGCTGGTCATTTCGGATGTGCCGGGTGACGATTTGGCTTTCATCGCATCCGGGCCGACGGTGGGCGATGCCAGCACCGCCGAAGACGCGCTCCAAGTTATTGAAGAATTTGGGGTTTCTGTGGATGCCGCGGTGCGCCGGCAGTTGGCTGGCGGCTCTGGCGTGCTCGGCCCCGCAGATCCGCGTTTGGCGCATTGCGATACCCGGATCATCGCTGCGCCTGCGCAATCGCTGCTGGCGGCGGCGCGGTTGGCGCAGAATGCGGGCTGTGCGGTGCGTATTCTGGGCGATGCGCTTGCGGGCGAGGCCGGTTCCATGGGGGCGCAACAGGCGCAACTGGCGCTGGCTCTGGCGGCAGAGCGGCAGCCGGGCGAGCCACCACTGGTTTTGCTCTCAGGTGGGGAATCTACAGTATTTCTGCCCGAAAACCCCGGAATTGGCGGGCCGAATGTTGAATTTCTGCTATCGGCGCTGGTTACGTTGAACGGTGCCCCCGGCCTGTGGGCGCTGAGTTGCGACACCGACGGGGTGGATGGCGGCGCCGAAGTGGCCGGGGCCTGGATTGGCCCCGAGAGCCTGGTGCAAGCGCGGGAACTGGGCCTTGTCGCCGAAAAGGCGCTGCGCCACCATGACGCCCACAGCTTCTTTGCCGCGCTCGGCAGCCAGATCGTTCCCGGCCCGACGCTGACGAATGTCAATGATTTCAGGGCGTTCCTGATCGTCTAATCAGCGCCCCAAAACACCGCGCAAGCGGGCGTGGCGGTTGACATCCTTGTAGAGCAGATACCGGAACGGCCCCGGCCCGGCGGCATAGCAGGCCTGCGGGCAATAGGCGCGCAGCCACATGAAATCACCCGCCTCCACCTCAACCCAATCGCTGTTGAGCCTGTACACCGCCTTGCCCTCCAGCACGTAAAGCCCGTGTTCCATCACATGGGTTTCTTCGAAAGGGATCAACCCGCCCGGTTGGAAGGTGACGATGTTCACATGCATGTCGTGGCGCAGATCGGTGGGATCCACAAAACGCGTGGTGGCCCATCGGCCCCCGGTTTCGGGCATCGCAAGGGGCGCGATCTCGCTTTCATTGGTCACGAAAGCCTCGGGCGGGGCAAGCCCCGGTGCGGCCTCATACAGTTTGCGCAGCCAGTGAAAGCGCAGCAGGTGATCGGCGCCATTCTTTACGCGCCAGATGCAACCCGCTGGAATATAAGCATAACCTCCGGTAGAAAGTTCATATTCCTGACCGTCGAGCGACAGCCACATTTCCCCTTCGGTGATGAAAAGCACATGCTCGGCACCCGGTTCGTCATCGGGCATGTCCGAGCCGCCATCGGCGCCCACCTCCATCACATACTGGCTGAAGGTTTCGGAAAATCCCGACATCGGCCGGGCGATCAGCCACAGCCGGGTGTTGTCCCAGCCGGGCAGAAAACTGGTGACAATATCGGAAAAACAGCCGCGCGGGATCAGGGCATAGGCCTCGGTAAAGACGGCGCGGCCGGTCATCAGGGCGGTTTGCGGCGGCAGTCCGCCTTTGGGGGTGAAATAGCCGGTCATGGCAGCAGGTCCTTCAGTCGATGCCAGGCGATGCGCTCGACCTGGCGGCAGGCTTCGGTGAATTCGGTTTCGCGGCTCTGCGCGATGCGACGCCGGAAGGCGTGCAGGATCGCGGCCTTGCTGTTGTCCTTGACCGCGATGATGAAGGGAAAGCCGAAACGCGCGGTGTAGCGGGTGTTGAGGTCCTCGAACTGCCGGCGTTCGTCATCGGTTAGCGCATCGAGGCCGGCGCCGGCCTGCTCGGCGCTGCTTTCGTCACTCAACCGTCGCGCCTGGGCGAGTTTTCCGGCAAGATCGGGGTGGGCATTCAGCACCTGCAGGCGTTGTTGCGCGGAGGCCGAACGAAAAACCCGCGCCAGCGCATTGGCCATGCCCTCGGCGCTGTCATGCGCGGGGCCAAGTTCAAGCCCATGCGCGCGTTCGGCGATCCAGGGGCTGTGCTCGTAAATCCGCCCGAAGGCCTGAACGAACTGGCCCTGGGTCATCTCGCTGGGGCGTTTGGCGTGTTGCGGCGGGTGGGTGGCCGCCCAATGCGCGGCAATCTGGCCCCGGGTGGCAAACCAGACCCCGGCATGGCCTTGCGCGTAGTCGAGAAAACGCTGCAACCCGGCGATCTTGCCGGGCCGGCCAATCAACCGGCAATGCAGGCCGATCGACAACATCTTTGCCGCCCCCGCCGCGCCCTCGGCATAAAGCACGTCGAAGCTGTCGCGCAGATAGGTGAAGAACTGCTCGCCCTCGATATAGCCGGGGGCGGTGGCAAAGCGCATGTCATTGGCCTCGAGCGTGTAGGGGATGACCAGTTGGTCGCGTGCGCCAAATTGGCGCCAATAGGGCAAGTCGTCATCGTAACTATCTGAAATCCAATCAAAACTGCCCTCTTCGGCGGCCAAACGCGCGGTGTTGATGGAACAGCGTCCGGTGTACCAGCCGCGGGGACGGGTGCCGACAACCTCCGTGTGCAGACGGATCGCCTCGGCAATCTGGCGGCGCTCTTCGTCTTCGGGCATGTCACGGTGTTCGACCCATTTCAGCCCGTGGCTGGCAATTTCCCAGCCTGCCGCCGTCATCGCGGCCACTTGTTCGGGGCTCCGGGCGAGTGCCGAGGCGACGCCATAGACGGTGATAGGCAGATGGCGCGCGGTAAACAGGCGGTGCAGCCGCCAAAATCCGGCCCGCGCCCCATATTCGTAGATCGATTCCATGTTCCAATGGCGCTGGGCAGGCCAGGGCGCCGCTCCGGCGATATCGGAAAGGAAGGCTTCCGATGCGGTAT
>CAZPWV010000019.1:14457-17421 GCA_964590825.1 uncultured Rhodobacter sp.
CGCAGTTTTCGCCGCCTTCTTCGTAGTTGAGCACGAGCGAAATCGCGATCCGCGCCGCTCCGGGCCAGGCGGCGTCGGGCGGGGTGGGACCGTGGCCGCGCATGTCGCGAGGGTATCGGGTCATCGGATCTTCCTGTCATGTCGCGAAACGGTTGCCGTGGCGAGATTTTCAGGTTTTTGCCAAAAAGGAAATCACGACTTTCGCATGACGCGGATTGGCGGGCGTGGCAACATGGCGAAAAGGAAAGGGGATCACATGGCGGGATATCTGACGACTCATGTGCTGGACACGGCGCGGGGATGCCCTGCTGCGGGGGTGAAGATTGTTCTCTCGCGGATCAGCGGGGCGTCGCGGCGCCAGATTGCCGAAATGACCACCAATGCCGATGGCCGGACCGATGCGGCGATCGCGCCAAAGGGGGGCCTCGAGACAGGTATTTATGAGTTGCTGTTCTGCACGGGTGACTATCTGCGGGCCAATGGCCAAACCGGTTCCGAACCGCTGTTTCTCGACCAGATTCCGATCCGCTTTGGTATCAGTGACGCAGGGGCACATTACCATGTGCCCCTGCTGCTGTCGCCCTTTGGCTATACGACCTATCGCGGCAGCTGAGCCGGGACTCAGAAATCTTCCCAGTCATCTTCGGCCGCAGCAGGTTTGACCGCAAGTGAAGTGAGCCGATGCCCGCCATGGGGCGATGCGGCCGCTGCGGTTCTTGAGCTGGATGGCCGGGCAAGGGGAGCCACCGCGGCGCCGGAGGTCTTGCGCGATGCGGATGGCGGGGCACTGTGCTCTGCTGTGCCCAGGCTCCGGCTCGAGCGGAACCCGGCGCTTGCCGCGACAGCGACTTCGGCCAACCGGAATCGTGCCATGGTGTCGTTGAGGCTGTCGGCCTCACGGGCCAGGGCCTGGCTTGCCGCCGTGGTCTCTTCGAACATCGCGGCATTTTGCTGCGTGACCTGATCGAGTTGCGCCATCGCGGTGTTGATTTCCGTCAGGCCCGCCGATTGTTCGGTGGTGGAGGCGGCGATATTGGCCATGAAGGAGACCAGTTCCCCCACGGAGGTCTGGATGCCACCCAGCGCCTTGCCTGCCTGTCCGACCAGATCGACCCCACGTTTGACCTGACTGGAGGAGGCAGAGATCAGCCCGGCAATTTCACGCGCGGCCTCGGAGGAACGCTGCGCCAGCGCCCGGACCTCCGAGGCCACCACCGCAAAACCGCGCCCGGCTTCGCCCGCCCGGGCGGCCTCGACCCCGGCGTTGAGCGCCAGAAGGTTGGTTTGGAACGATATTTCTTCGATGACCGAGGTGATTTTGGAGATCTTGTTCGAGCTTTCCGAGATTTCCCCCATCGCCTCCACCGCCTCGTGCACCACCCGACCGCTCGATTCGGTGTCGCGGCGGGCGTCGGTGACCATGGCGTTGGCCTTGGCGGTGCGGTCCGCCGCAGAACGGACCGAGACGGTCAGTTGGTTGAGCGCGGCGGCCGTCTGTTCCAGCGTGGCGGCCTGTTGTTCGGTGCGGCGCGACATGTCCTCGGCGGCACGCGAAATGCCACCCGATTCGTTGCGGATCAGGCCGGAGTTTTCCAAGACAGCCTGCATCGCCTGGCTGAGCTTTGCGGTGGCCTCATTGTAGTCATGGCGCAGGGTTTCGTAGTCGCCTGGGAAGGCCTCGCGGATCGATTGCGTCAGATCGCCTTCGGAAAGATGGCGCAGCGCGGCGCGCAGGGACTCGACTACCTCACGCTGCTCGGCTTCGGCCTTGTCGCGCTCGGCGCGGTTCAGGGCGGCGCGGGCCTCGGTTTCGGTGACGTCGGCGGCGATCATCACGACGCGTTGCAGCGCGCCGTCGCGATCACGCACCGGCGAGAGCGCGCCGTTGAGGATCAGCGTGCGGCCCTCTGCCGCGAGGCTGATCCGGCCGATGACCGATTCGCCCCGCGCAAGGATCGCAAAGCCGGGCTCACCGGTGGCGGCGAGGAGAATCGTGCCCGAGAAATCGCGCCCCGCCAGTTGCACGGCGTCACTGCCCAGGAGTTGGCAGAATGCCTCGTTGGCGGTGCTGAGCTGCCCCGACGGCAGGAACTCGGCGCGCAATTGCGTCGCGTCGATGGCTTCGGTGACGGCGGCATTACGCTTGTCCGCGGTGATGTTCTTCCATTCGACGGCATAACCGATGGGGCTGCCATCCTCTTGGGTAATCAAGCTGACGGTGATGCAGTAGAAACCGGCGCCGATCTTCAACTCACTGCTGAACGGGGTCTGATGGGGAGAGAGTTTCATATGGGCTGACGAACCGCTGCGATGAAAATAGGTGAAGGGTTTTCCAACGAGGTGTTCGGGATCGAAATCTGCCTTTACCTTTTGGAAGTCGGCCAGATTTTCGAACATCATTGCCAGCAGGGCCGGGTTGACGGCCTTCACGGTCAGATCGGTATCAAGCAGAAGCAGACTGGCAGAGGCGGAATTGAAAGCTGCGCCCCGAAACAGACCTTCGCGAACCGTGATTTCGGTGTCTGCAAGACGCGATCGGAAGGTGTCGAGTGAGCGTGCAATGGCGCCGACCTCATCTCGGCGTCGCATTTGCGGCACGGATATGGCGTAGCTGCCAGCGGCAACAGCCTGAACGGCCTGATTGACTTGCGTAAGCGGCTTGGTGAGCATCCAGTGGGTGGCAATGGCCGCCAGGAGAACGAGCATGAGAAAAATGGCCAGGACCTTGAGAAGCGCAAGGCCAATGTCGTTTTTCAAAGTGGCAAGATCGGGAGCAACACTCCAGGCCGTCGCAACCGCGCCTGTGTGCTTTGCCCCTGCATAGGGAATTGTAGGCATCGCAACATAAAGCCCGTTGTCCGAGGCGACGGCCTGCCCCTCTGTGGCGGCCCGAACCGCGAGTTCCCGCATCAACGCCTCATCTGCGCCATTGAGCAGCTTTGAGCGTTCGTCCCCGTTCAGATC
>CAZPWV010000020.1:0-5567 GCA_964590825.1 uncultured Rhodobacter sp.
CCGGGTCAGGATGCGTTCGCTATCGACCAGCGCCTTGGGGCAGCCAAGCGACACCATGCCAATGGTGGGCTGGCCGGGGCGCGCGGGCGTATCGGCGAGGCGCGCCAGCGGCGCAAGATCGGGGCGGAGGTTGGGCGGATTCGGGCTCATGGGCGGCATATACACCGCCCGGCCCCAAAGACGAAAGCCCAAGCAACACCCCCGCCCCGCGCAACAGCCTTTCTCGCAGCCGCAGCAAGTTCCTGATCCAGATCACGGCGGGGTGCGGCAAAATGTGCTTGATGGGCGGCGCGGGGCAATTGGCCGGAGTGCCTTGCTGGAACGCGCAATCCCTCCCCCTCTCCGGCCCGATGGAGGCTGGAATGTGTTCTTTCGTCAAAACCCGTCTTGCGGGGTCGGTGGCCTTGTGCCTGGTGATGACCGGCCCTCCACAGATGGCGCAGGCTACCGAGGGTTATTTTGCCCTCGCCTATGGCACCGCACAGCGCGGCGTGGCGGGCGCGGGTGTCGCCCACAGTCAGGACGCGATGTCCGGCGCCATCAACCCGGCCTCGGTCGCCGCGGTCGGGCACGAGCTGAACTTTGGCGTCGAGCTGTTCTCGCCGCGCCGCGCCTATACCGCCAGCGGCACGGGTTTTGTGGCCCCCGGCCATGTGACCAGCGGGCGGGATATCTTTTTCGTGCCGAACTTTGCCTATAACCGCCCGCTGGACAACGGCGCGGTGCTGAACGTCTCGGTCTATGGCAACGGCGGCATGAACACCTCCTATCCGAGCCTCGCCAATACCTCGCCCGGCTGCGCTGGCGGGCCGGGGGTGTTTTGCGGCGGCGAGGCGGGGGTGGACCTGAACCAGCTTTTCCTCTCGGTCACCTATGCCCGCAAGGATGGCGCCTTCAGCTGGGGCGTTGCGCCCACGCTGGCGGTGCAAAGCTTTGCCGCCAAGGGGCTGGGCATGTTCGGCCTGATGGGCTTTTCAAACGACCCCACGAAGCTGTCCAACAACGGCCATGACGTGTCCTATGGCCTTGGCCTGCGGGCCGGTGTGCAATACGAGATCAGCCCGCAACTGACGCTGGGCCTCTCGGGGCAGACCAAGTTCAACATGACCAAGCTCGATGATTACGCCGGGCTCTTTGCCAATGGCGGCGAATTCGACATTCCCGCCTCGATCACCGCGGGCCTGGCCTTTCATCCGCGCCCGGACCTGACCCTGATGCTCGACTATCAGAAGATCTTTTATAGCGGCGTCGATGCGGTGGCGAACCCGATCGATGCGCCCAGTCTTTTGGGCGCGGCGGGCGGCCCCGGTTTTGGCTGGGACGATGTTGACGTGATCCGGCTTGGTGCCGAGTGGCAGCAAACCCCCGACATGACCTGGCGGGTGGGTTATGCCCATGCGACCAACCCGGTTGGCCCCGAAGACGTGGCGCTGAACATCCTTGCCCCCGGCGTCGTGCAAGACCACTTCAGCATCGGTGGCGCCAAGCAGTTGAACGACCGTGACCGGCTGGATTTTTCGCTCAGCTATGTGGCGTCGAACACCGTCAGCGGCACGATTCCGGCGGCTTTTGGCGGCGGCACGGCCGAGCTTGAGATGCATCAGGTGTCGGCGGCCATCGGCTGGACGCGGAAATTCTGAACCCCGACCCGCACCCGGCCCGCAAAGGAAAAGGGCGCCGCAAGGCGCCCTTGTCGTTTTGCCGGGCCTCACCGCCTAGCGCCGCCGATCCCGAGCGGGCTGGCTGTGCCGGGCCTCGTCGCCTAGCGCCGCCGATCCCGAGTGCGCAAGCTGTGCCGGGCCTCGTCGGCTAGCGCCGCCGATCCCGGCGGGCACTCATCGGTTGGAAGGCGACCGACACATGGGCCTCGCAATAGGGTTTGCCGGGCTGGCTGGGCAGGCCGCAGAAATAGAAATTGTCGGTGGCCGGGTCGCCGATCGGCCATTTGCAGGTCCGCTCGGTCAGTTCCATCAGGCCGATCTTGCGGGCGCGCTTTTCGACCTCGCGCACCGAGGCCAGCGTTTCGGGGCTGATTTCGTTCAGCGAGGGCTGCGGCGGCAGGGGCTGGCCCGCAGGCACGATGACGGGCTTGCGCACCATCGGCGTATTGGCCACCGGCTGCAAGACCGGGCGCGGCGCGGCGGCGGGGCGTGCTGCCTCGACCGGCGGCTCCGCCCGTTCGGCGGCAGAGGGCGTTGACGCGGTAGCGGCAGGCGGCACAGCCGCCGGCGCGGCCGCCATCGTTGCCGGCTCGGCGCGGTCGGCACCGGGGCGTGCGGCGGCAGGAACGGCGGCGGCACTTGGCGCCGGACCCTCGACCCGGTTCGACAGGCCCAGACGATGCACCTTGCCGATCACGGCATTGCGCGTCACCCCGCCCAGTTCCTTGGCGATCTGGCTCGCCGATTGCCCCTCGGTCCACATCTTTTTCAGAAGTTCGACGCGTTCATCGGTCCAGGACATCGGCACCCCATCGCAGTTCGCCCCTCGGGGCGTGGATCGCCCGGCCAATGCCGGGCGTTGATCGCCCCATTCTAGTGGGGACGTGCCGAGATACAAGCACCGGGCCGGAAATTCAAGGCCGCAGGCGCAGCTAGAATCGGGCCGCCGGGCGGCGCGAGGAAAGCTGCAGGTTGGTCTCGGTGCGGCTGACCCCCTCGACGCGGCGGATATGCAGGATCGTCTCGTCCAGTTCCGGCAACGAACGCGCCCCCAGTTCGGCGATCAGATCCCACTGGCCATTGGTGGTATGCACCGCCTGCACCGCCGGCAGGCCCAGCAAACGCGAGATCACCCGCTCGGTGGCGCGCCCTTCGGTGACGAGCATCATCAGCCCCCGCACCGGCGCCGAGGACACATCGGCCCGTGTCTGCACGGTAAAGCCCGAGATTTCCCCGCGCGTCATCAGCCGCTCGATCCGGGCCCGCACGGTGGCGCGCGACAGGCCCAGATGCCCGGCAAGGTCCGACACCGCCGCCCGGCCATCGCGGCGCAGCGCCGCAATCAGGCGCTGGTCGGTATCATCCAGCCGTTCCGCCGCGCGCGGTGCCTCGCCCCACATGGTCAGCCCCGCGCCGCCAGAACCGAAGCCTCGAGAATATCAAGCGCCTCGTCAAAGATGGCATCGGGAATGGTCAGCGGCGCCAGGAAGCGGATCACGTTGCCATAAACCCCGCAGGTCAGCAGGATGAGGCCACGGCTCAGCGCCTCTTCGCGCACCCGGTTGGTCAGCTCGGGGTTGGGCGTGTCGCTGCCCGCCACGTTGAACTCGACCGCGTTCATGAAACCGGGGCCGCGGATATCGACAATCTCCGGCACCGCATCGCTCAGCCCGGCAAGGCGCTGCTTGAGCCGCTGGCCCAGCCGCTCGGCACGGGCGCAAAGCTGTTCGTCCTCGATCACATCAAGCACCGCATGGGCTGCCGCCACCGCAATCGGGTTGCCCGCGTAGGTGCCGCCCAGACCGCCGGGGTTGGGGCTGTCCATGATCTCCGCCTTGCCGGTAACGGCAGAAATCGGAAAGCCGCCGCCCAGACCCTTGGCCATGGTGGTGATGTCCGCCGCCACGCCATGATGTTCCATGGCAAAAAGCTTGCCGGTGCGGGCAAAGCCGGTCTGCACCTCATCGGCAATCAGCACGATGCCCGTCTTGTCGCAAATCTCCCGCAGCTTTTTCATGAAGCCTTCGGGAACGGGGTAAAAGCCCCCCTCGCCCTGCACCGGTTCAACGATGATCGCGGCTACACGGCCGGGCTCGATATCGGCCTTGAACAGCCGTTCGAGCGCCGCCACGGCTTCCTCGCCCGACACGCCATGCAGCGGGCAGGGGAAGGGCAGGTGCCAGACGTCGTTCATCATCGGGCCGAAACCGGCCTTGTAGGGCTGCACCTTGCCGGTCAGCGTCATGCCCATGAAGGTGCGGCCGTGAAAGCCGCCGGCAAAGGCCACAACACCGGCGCGGCCGGTATGATGGCGGGCAATCTTGATTGCGTTTTCAACGGCTTCGGCGCCGGTGGTGGCAAAGATCGTCTTTTTGTCGAAATCCCCCGGCACCGCAGCGTTGAGCCGCTCGGCCAGCGCGATGTAATTTTCATAGGGCACGACCTGATGGCAGGTGTGGGTAAAGGCGTCGAGCTGCTTTTTCACCGCCGCAATCACCCTGGGGTGGCGATGCCCGGTGTTCACCACGGCGATACCGGCAGCGAAATCGATGAAGCGGGTGCCGTTCTTGTCCCAGATTTCGGCGTTCTCGGCCCGTTCGGCATAAATCTGCGTGGTCATGCCGACGCCCTTGGCAATGGCGGCGTTGCGGCGGCGGGTCAGGTCGGGCGAGGTTTGCACGGGAATTTTGGGCGCAGTCATGAGGAACTCCGATTCGAGATGCGCCATCCTCTCACTTTACATTTTTTCTGCAAGAAATTTCTTGTGCCTTTGCGTGACAGGCCGCATCCTGCCCGTGTAAGGCTGACCAGATGACCGACTCGCACCCGCCCCCATCTCCCGCGCCCCAGTCCCCCGCGCCGGCGTCCGACGAAGACCCGCTGTTTCGGGTGACCGAAGCCGCGCGGGCGGCGGGGGTTGCACCTTCGACGCTGCGGCTTTGGGAAACCCAGGGCCTGGTGGCGCCGCAGCGCCGCGCCTCGGGGCAGCGGCTCTATTCGGCGGCCGATGTGGCGAAATTGCAGCGTATTTCCTATCTGCGGCGCGAGGCCGGGCTGAACCCCGCCGCCATTCGCGTTACGCTTGATGGCGATGGCGCCGCCCCCGGCCCCACCGCCATCACCAACGAGCCTTTGGGGGCGGCGCTGCGGGCGCTGCGGCAGGGGCGGGGCGAAACGCTCGAAGCCGTGGCGCAGGCGCTTGGGCTTTCGGCGTCAGTGCTGAGCACGCTTGAACGCACCGGGGCGGGGGTGAGCTTCAAGACGCTGGCCGATTTGGCGCAGTATTTCGGCACCACGGTGTCGCGGCTTTCGGGGCAGGACGCGCCGGGGGGTGCGGTGGTGCGGGCCGGCGCGGCGCGGGTCTGGCCGATGCCGGTCGAGGGGGTGCGGGTGGAGGTTCTGGCCGAGGGCCGACGGCAGATGGATTGCCACCGTTTCATCCTCGCCCCCGGCGCCGCCTCGACCGGGGCCTATGACCACGAGGGCGAGGAATTCATCACCGTGCTGGAGGGGCGTTTCCGCATCACCCTCGACGGCGACGAAATTCACGAGCTTGGCCCCGGCGACAGCATCTATTTCGAAAGCCGCCGCCCCCATGCCTGGGCCAATGCCAGCGACGGGCGCTGTGTGCTGATCTGGGTGAACACGCCGCCCAGCTTTTGAGACCGCTTCCCGCAACCCACCAGGTGCCCCATGCGTTTTCTGCTGCTTGCCAGTCTTCTTGCGGTTCCGCTTGCGGCCAATGCCGGGGACTGGCTGCTGGATGCCATCCCGGAAACGCAGGTTTGGCAGGTGTTCGAGATCGACGGCACGCCGGTGCCCGAGGGGGTCGAGATCACCCTCACCCGGCTGAAGGAGGGGCTTTTGGGCGGCAATGCCGGCTGCAACCGTTTCAGCCTGCGCATC